>JBFGTT010000038.1:0-12371 GCA_041565995.1 Rhodothermales bacterium | reverse complement strand
TTCGCCGAAGAGATCGACGGGGTCGCGGTCCGCCGCCGCTTCGGGCAGCCCGCGGGCGACGCCTTTGCCGAGCGTCAAGAGGAGCCGCAACGTGGAGAGGAAAGACATCGCGCCGGGTGGCTACCGCCACGTCAAGCCCTGGCCATCGATCCGCCGTGGTCTTTGAGAGTCGGCGTGTTCGCGTGCCGAAACGCTACCCCTTCGACCTCGTCAGCCGTCTTCGTGCCGGACCGGCGCCGCCTCGCGGAGGGCGCACAGGCCCAGGTAGAGGACCACGGGAATCGTCTTGCGATAGGCCGGTCCCTGCACGTCGAGCACCGTCCAGCCAATCGAGAGCGACCACGCCGCCGGCCCGATCCAACGGACCCACCACGGAAAGCGCGCCATGAGCAGGTTGAAAAGCCGCGCGGCGAGTTGCTTGCCGATGATCCTGCCGATGGTGCCGAAGATGACCGTCTTGATCAGCCCGTCGACCACCAGCGTGCCGAAGGCCTGGATGAGCGTGGGGACGGCGAAGACGCCCGCCGAGCGCTTCAGAAAGGCCGCTGCGCGGTCGCGCTCTACGCCCAGGCTTTCCAGCAGGGCTTGCTGCTCCTCCGGCGTCAGGTCGGCGAATTGCTTCGTGGCGTACTGCCGGACCAACCGTTCGAGCACCTCGCCGTCGGTGCCCAGCATCGAGACGTCGACTTTCAGTGTGCGGGCTGCGTCGCGGAGGATCTCGCGGAAGGGCACGCCGGGTGAGCGCCCGGTGAGGTAGCGGAGCAGGTAGGCCAGGTCGGCGCTGCCGAGGTAGCGGATCTCGCGTTCGAGCTGCCGGGTGAGTGCCTCGCGGTGCGCCTCGGTGTCGTCGTCCTCGACGGCGGCCAGCAGCGCGTGGAGCCGGCGGTCGTCGGTGAAGCCGAGCGGTCCTTCGATGACGCCGATGAGGAAGGTATAGTCGGCGGGTGTGAGCGGGCGGAGCACCTCTTGCATGGCGGTACAGGCACGTTGAGGGCGACAAACGACGATGCTCCATCAAACGCATCCCCCCGGCGAAGGTTACGCGCCCGTGGGTTACGTGAGGACGAAGGGATGAGAGGACGAGAGGACGATTTTTTCTTTTTCGTCCCCCCGTCCATCCGTCCCCCCATCCTCATCCTTTCCCGAAGATGTCGTTGAGCAGTCCGGCCAGGCGGATGCCGGCCTGCAAGAGCCGCTGCCGGACGACGGGCGTGGCCCGGTAGGCGTAGCCGTAGCCCAGGCGCGGCGTCTCCTCGCCTTCGTTGTCGGGGCCGAAGTCGTAGACGAAGTCCCGCAGTGCTTTCGACTCGGCCACCCAGTCGGCGTAGCTGGCGCGCTGCCAGGCGGCCACCTGCGCCTCGGTGGCGTGGTCGATGAACCGGGTGAACTCGGTGAAGCTCAGGTGCTGGTTTTCGATGATCCGGGTGTCCCAGACGCTGTGCAGGTTGGTGCGGTCGCCGAACCAGTAGACCGTGATGCCGTTGCCGCCCCGGTCGGCGCCGCGCCCGACGTGCAGGGGTTGGTGCACGTCGCCGACGAAGTGGACCATGAACTTGAGCGCCTGCGCCTGCGCTTCGCGGTCGGCCTTCGGATCCCGCAGCACGGCCTCGAAACGCTCCATGGCCTCGACGATGTCGCCGTCGGGGTTGCGGGGCGCCGTCTCGAGCGTCTGGTCGTCTTCGATGGTGATGTAGTGCCAGGGGGCGGCGTGGTCCCAGGTCGAGTCGGAGCGGATCTCGTCGGCCCAGGTGCCCGCCTGGGCCAGGTCGATGGGGCCGATGAGGGCCGCCACGGCGGCCGCCGCCGCCTCCGAGAGGTGGCGCGTGGCGATCTCGCCGACGATGCGGTGCCCGTTCTGGCCCCAGACAGGCGCCGCCGGGGCGTGCGTCGTCGCGTGGTCGGCGCGGTGCGCGCCCGGCCCGTCGGAGCCGGCAGGATGCGGCAAGCTGAGCAAGCCCAGCATCAATAAAATCGTCGTCAGCGGATGCATACGAAGTCGGTTTGAGGTTCGACAGGTTGCGGAGGGCGCGGGCCGGGTGGCGCACGCCCGCGCCGCATTCAGGCCGGCGGCGCCTCGCCGCGCCGAGGGGCGCGCCGCACCCGGAAGGCGTAGAACACCAGCGCTGCCATCGCCAGGCTCAGGCCCAGAAACTCACGCGTCTCCTCGATGAACGGACGGCTGTCGGACATCCGTTCCATCAGCGCGTGCCGCTCCGGGCCGGTCAGAAATTCGACGAAGCCCGGCGCCGAGGCCGCCAGCCCGGCCAGGCACGCGCCCAGCACCACGAAGACCAGCGGCGGGTTGTACTTCCCGAAGAAAGCCAGCGCCGCGATGACCCCCACCGCCGCGTAAAAGGCCATCCAGAGCGCCGTGTCCGGGTCGTTGTACTGGACCGCCGCGAAGACGAAGAACAGGACGGCGATCAGGGCGTCGGCGATTTTCATGCGAATCTCGTGGCCGGCTGGTTCGACCCTGGAATTTCAATACCGTCCCCTGCGTTCCCCGGCCTTGCGCTACGCAGGGCAGACGCGCAAAAATAACCTGGTCTTGGGGCGCTGTGATGGGTGGAAGGCCACCTGCCCGCCGGCTACGACGAGTTGCCGGAGGTGGAAGCCACCGTGCCGCGCCCTCGCGCTCTGGATTGCGCTGCCGGCCCGGCTCGCACAATCTCGAAAGGCCACAGGACTCCATCCCTGCGAAATCCATCGCACGGTGAAGCCCTGGGGAGACCGGCGCGCGGCATAGCTATACCGGCGCCTGGATGCCTGCCGCTAGACGTGAAAGGGAGCTGCGCAGCTCGTTCTCTGGATGACCTTCTCCGAAGCTGTTTCCTCGCCGCTCCAAGCCCGAATTGTCACGTGCTATCTAAGAGAAGTTCCGGCGTCTAGAGAAGCTCTACGTCCTGCGCCTGCGGGCCTTTCTGACCCTGCGTCACGGTGAACGCCACGCGCTGTCCTTCGTCCAGCGTGCGGAAGCCCGTAGACTTGATTTCACTGTAGTGGACGAAGACGTCGCCGCCATGCTCGCGCGAGATGAAGCCGTAGCCCTTCTCGGCGTTGAACCACTTGACAGTGCCAGTTTCGCGCTCTGTCATGATGCTGTACCTCCTTGCGGGTTGAGCTAAAAAAAAAGCGGCGCCTTCTCATGCCGTAGCCAGGCAAAAAGCGTGCTGCGGTAGAGGACGCGCCGCCGTGTCCAGCAAGTCTAACACCGCCGGGTAGCATTGTCAAGCTACAAGCGCCTGCATCGGCGCGCTACTTCGTGAACTTTTGCCCCAATGGCGCACCGTAGCGATATTTTTACCGTTCGGCGTGCGCTGCACAACACGCAGGAAGACCGGTGAAAACTTCGCTGCCGGGCGTCCGCGCCGGCTACGCCGCGTGCATCCGCGCCTCCAGGCGGGCCTTGACCGCCGGCCATTCGTCGTCGAGGATGCTGAAATAGACGGTGTCGCGGAGGCGTCCGGAGGCGGTGACGACGTGCTTGCGCAATAGGCCTTCCTCGCGGGCGCCGAGCCGCAGGAGGGCGCGGCGCGAGGGTTCGTTGCGCGCGTCCGTCTTGAACTCGACGCGGATGCAGCCGAGCCGCTCGAAGGCGTGGCGCAGCATCAGGTACTTGGCCTCGGTGTTGACGTAGGTGCGCTGCCACGGCGGCGCGATCCACGTCCAGCCGATCTCCAGGCGGCGGTTGGCCGGGTCGATGTTGCCGTAGCGCGTGCTGCCGACGGCCAGGCCGGCGGCTTTATCCACCGTGGCGAAGGGCAGCGCAGTGCCGCGTGCCTGCTCGGCCAGCGCCGCCTCCACGTAGGCGCGCATGGCCGCCGGCGTGCGCACCGGCGCCGGCGACCATCGCCAGATGGCCTCGTCCAGCCCGATCTGGCACAGCCGGTCGAGGTGCGCCGCCGCGAGCGGTTCGAGCCGCACGTGCGTCCCTTCGAGCGTCACCGGGGCCACGGCGAAAACAGGACGCTCAGGGTGTGCCGCCATCGGAGGATTGTAGGGAAAAGGTTATTGGGAAATGGAAAATGGCAAACGGTGGGGGAGGACGGTTCGCCTGACCATTTTCCAATTCCGAATTCCCGATGACCGTTCCCTAGAACGACACCGAGACGCCGAAGGAGGGCTGGAAGCCGAGGTCGTACACGTCCACGTTGACGAAGCCGAGCCGGCGGCCCGGCGGCGCCTCGTCCACGACGGCGACGGGGCTGCGGTACCAGGTGTTGTCGCGGTCGTAGAGGTTGAAGACCGCCGCCGTCGCCTCCATCGAGAAGCCCCGGAAGGTGCGTCGGTATTGCAGGCTCAGGTCCATCCGGTGATAGGCCGGCAGGCGGGCCGGCTCGGCGGGGTCGGTGTAGGCCAGCGTGTTGGGCGCGCCCGAAGCGAAGCGCCACGTCAGGTGCCAGCTCAGCGGACCGAAGAGGACGCCTTGCAGGTGCGTGGCGAACTGGTGGCGGCGGTCCCAGTCCGCCGGAAAGGCGACGCCGTCGTTGAGCGCGTCGTTGCGCACGTCCATCTTCGAGAGCGTGTAGGTGTGGGTCCAGAGCAGGCGGCCGAGGCCGTGGCGGAGCATCAGTTCGAGGCCCCGTGCGCGCGCCGTGTTGTCGTGCAGCCAGGGTTCGAGCACGAGGCTGCCCTGGCGCACGCTGCGGCGCACGGCGCTGGTCTCGTGCTGGCGCAGGTTGCGGTAGCGCTTGTAGTAGGCTTCGGCCTGGAAGAACACGCCGGGCAGCGCCCTCAGGTACAACCCGGCGGTGACGTTGTCGACGCTGCCGGGCGGCTCCTCGGCGGTGCTCATGATCCACACGTCGGTGCTGTTGGCGTGTTCGAGGTAGAGGCGGTGGAGGAACTGGTGGTTGCGGCTGTAGCCCAGGCTCAGCGAGGCGGCCCGCCTCGGCCAGAGGCGCACGTGCAGGCGCGGCGAGAGGCGCAGGAAGCGGCCCAGCGAGAAGTAGTGGCTGCGCAGGCCCGCCTCCAGGTCGATCCCGTCGGCGAGGGTCCCCTCGTACTGGGCGAAGAGATCGACCTGGCTGCTGCGGCGCGTCTGCCCGTAGGTCGCGCGCAGGGCCGACGTCTCCTCGTAGGTGATGCCGAAGCGGTGGAGCGCGTAGCCGCCCGAGAGCGTCCCTCCGGCACGCGTGGCCGCGTCGAGGCGCTGCTCGGCCTTCCAGGCGACGAGTTCGTTGTCGTTGGCGAAGCGGTCGACGAAGCTGCGCGGGGGGGCCTCCGGCGGCAGCGAGTCGGGCGGGAGCCGGCGCGTGTAGACGAAGTCGTCCTTAGAAAAACGGGCGTAGTAGCGGCTCAGGGCCAGCAGCGAGTGGACGAAGGCGCGGGCGCCGAGGGCGCGCTGGTCGTGCAGGCTGGCGGCCTCGTTGCCCCAGTCGTTGCGCGTATCGACGAGCGCGAGTTCGAGGCGGTCGGCGTCCGGGCCGGCATGGCCGCGCTGGAAGAAGCGCCGGGCCTCGTCGTGGCTCGTGTCGTCGCCGCCGAGGTAGCCGTTGAGCATCAGGCGGTTGCCGGCCGCCGACTCGTAGTAGAGCTTGCCGTGCAGGTCGTAGAAGCGGGCCGTCGAGGTGCCCGGAAAGAGGGCGCGTCCGTTGCCGCCGGGCGCCGGGAGGGGCGGCGCGCTCGTGCGGCGCGCCACGTCGAGACCCTGCGCGATGAGGCTGGCGTTGTTGAACCAGTCGATGGCGTTCAGATACGAATGCCGCCCGGAGACGAGCCAGCTTCCGCGCCCGCCCCAGAGCGGCCCTTCGAAAGTGCCCTTGACCGACGTGTTGCTCAGCCCGAGGGTCTGCCTGGCCCCGGTCTGCGAGCCGGTGCGCGTGACGAACGAGAGCGTGCCGCCGGGCGGGGCTTCGAAGCGGGCCGGCGTCACGCCGTAGTAAAAGCCGACGGCTTGCAGCGCGTCTTCGTTGAAGGCGTCGAAGAGGCCGAAGAAGTGGTTCTGGTTGTAGATCGGAATGCCGTCGAGGAGCACCTGGAAGCCGTCGGCGCGGCTGCCGCGCACGTTGAGGCCCTGCGTCAGCGCCGTCGAGAGCGAGACCGAGGGCAGCGCCTGGAGCGCCCGCAGCACGTTGCCCTCGCCCAGCGGCGAGAAGAGGCCGGGCCGGATCAGGTGCCGCCACGTCGTGTCGAGGTCGGCTTCGAGGAGGGTGCCGCTGACGACGATTTCCTGGCCGAAGCGCTCGTCGGGCCTCAGGCGGAAGGGCAGCCCGGCGGGCGGGTGGCGCAGGTCGAGGCGCAGGCGCCGGGGCTGGTAGCCCACGTACGAGGCCGTCAGCAGCACCTCGTCGAGGCCCGAGAGCGGGTCGAGCGCCAGGTGGAAGGCGCCGGCCTCGTTGGTCGTCACGCCGCGCAGGCGTCCGTCCTGAAGCCACGTGATGGAGGCGAAGGGCAGGCGCGCGCCGCTCTCGTCGTCGAGCACCTCGCCGGAGAGCACGGCGGGCCGCGCCGCCGGCGCTTCGGGCGCCTCGGCCAGCAGGATCTGCCGCCGCGCCTCATCGACTTGCAGGTGCAGCCCGTGGGGACGCAAGGCCGCCTCCAGCGAGACAAGCAACGCGTCGGCGTCGGCTTCGAACGAGACCCGCTTGCCGGTGATGAGCGCGTCGCGGTAGAGGAAGCGGTAGGCGGAGGTTGCTTCGATGTCTTCGATGACCTGCCGCACGGGGGCCTCGTCGTAGGCCCGGCGGTCCTGGCCGGCGGCCTGGTGCGGGGCGGGCAGCAGCAGCCCGGCCAGCAGCAAGGCCGCCAGGCGCCCGCCCGCGCGCCTACGGTGCCCCGAAACGATAAGTCTGCTCATCCACTTGAACAAAACGCCCTCCCATGACGACCGCCAGGTCCTCGATGCTCCGCTGCCGGTCGACGAGCAGGATCCGTCCGCTGAGGGTTTCGTCGAGCAGGGCCGCAGGCACGTCGAAGCGAACGCCGTAGTGATGTTCGAGTTCAGCCAGGATGCGGCGCAGGGGGCGCTCGGTGAAGGTCATGGCGCGGCGCAGCCAGTCCGTGTACTCTCCGGCGGCGGCGGCTTCGGGCGCCAGCAGGTCGCCGCCGGCGGTGAGGGCGCTGCGCTGGCCGGGCGCCAGCACCACCGCCCGCTTCGTAGGCAGGTGCTCGAAGCGAACGCGCCCGTCTTCGAGGTACACCGTCGTCTGGCCGCCCCACGTGCTCACGTCGAAGCGGGTGCCCAGCACCGTCACCTGCGCCGCGCCGGCTTCCACCGAAAACGTGCGCGCCGCGTTGGCCACGACGTCGAAGAAGCCTTCGCCCACGAGCCGGACCCGCACCGCGCCCGCTTCGGCGCCGAGCGCGTAGAGCTGCGAGCGCGGCCGCAGCGTCACCGTCGAGCCGTCGGCCAGGGTGTGCGTGACGAGGTCTTCGCCGGCGGAGGCCAGCAGCACGGCGTCCGCCGGGCCGGCGCGCCAGAGCAGCCAGCCCAGCCCGACGAGCACGAGCACGCTGGCCGCCGCCATCCACGCCCAGGCCGGGCGCAACGGAAGGATCCGCGCGCGGCGCGGCGGCGCGGCCTCCCGGCCCTGCATCTGCGCTTCGAGGCGTGCCCAGACGCGCGCTCCGGCGTCCTCAGGCGGTGCCTCTTGCTGCTGCCTGAAGGCAATCAGGGCGCGGACGAAGGCGGCGTCGGCCTCTTCGCCGGCGTCGAGCGGGGCGCCTGCTTCCAGCCGGTCGCCGAGGCGGCGGGCCAGCGCACGGTCGCGGTCGTCTTCGGGGAGCATCGTAGCATCGTCCATATGCGCCTGCCGATTTTGGAGGGAGCTTTCAGCCGTCAGCGATCAGCGGTCAGCCTGTGAATTCTCTGGCTGACCGCTGACCGCTGCGGGCTGATCGATTCATCCGCCGGTGCCTCCCGCGCCGGGACCGCGATGGCCCGGTCCGCCGCCGCCGGGTCCGCGCTGCCCGCCGGGGCCGCGCATCCGTCCGGCCAGCGCGTCGTGGATCCGCTTGATCTCCCACTGCGTCTCGTCCAGGATGTCTTGCAGGGCCGCGTCGCCGGCTTCTTTGAGGGCGGCCAGCGCCGTCTGCAACGCCTCGCACGTGATGTTCTCGGCCAGGAACTGCTCGAAGAGGGCGTCGCGTTCGGCCATTTGCGCCTCCAGGAGCGCGTCGAGGGCGGCCACTTGCCCGTCGGAGAGGCCGAGGGCTTCGATCATGGCGGCCCTTTCCTGGGCGCGACGCGCTTCGCGTTCGGCCTCGCGTTCGGCCTGCCGCTCTGTTCTGCGCTGCTCGATGGCGGCTTTCTGCTCGTCGGTCAGCAGCGCGTCGATCTCGGCCTTCATCGCTTCGCGGAGCACCTGCATCTGCTCGCGGAAGGCGTCCTGCTCGATCTCGCCGTTGCGGAAGGCGGTGAAGAGGGCTTCGATCTGCGGGCGGTAGCGCGCGCGGATCTCCTCGATGGCGGCCTTCTGCTCGTCGGTCAACAGGTCGTCGAACGGCCCGGCCTGGTCGCCGCCCGGTCCTCCGTGGCCCGGTCCTCCGTGGCCCGGCCTGCCGAAGCCCGGCCCAAAGCCGCCGTCGCAGCCGCGTTCGCCGAAGCGTTCATCGCGCTGCGCGGCCAGGTCGAAGAGGCGTTGTTTCTGCTCGTCGGTGAGCGTGGCGTGCAACTCGGCGGCGAGCGACCAGAGGAAGCCCGGCTCGTGCATGCGGTGCCGGTTGCGGTCCACCGCGTTCTGCACGGCCTGTTGCTGCGAGGCCGAGAGCGAGAGGTCTTGCGAAAGCCCCGACGTCAGCGCGGCGGCTTCCTGCGCGTCGGCGTCGGACGCGTCTCCTGCGGGACTCTGGCTGTCGCAGGCGGCGAGGGTGAGGCCCAGCAGCAGCACGAGCAGGCTCGTCCCCAGGGTCTGAAAAAGGCGTCGTTTCATGGTCGGTTCGGTTTTTCTGATGAAGGAGCACGGACACGGCAGGAAGCAGGTTCCTGCCCCGGTCGCCGCTCATACCCGGAAGGGCGGGGACCACCCCTACGCGATGCCGAATATTTTACCCAAGGGGTGACCTGGGAGCACCAGGCCATCCAGACGACGGACGATCGATTGAAGCGGTAGCGAGCGAGCCGTATCTGGACCCGGACGACTCGTGGACCGACGCGTATTTCACCGAGGGCACCAACAAATTCATGGAGCGGAAACTCTACGTCGAGGGCATGAAAGGACTACCGGATACGAATAAGGGTTAACCGGCACAGGCCTCCCAGTTCTCTGTTTTTCTTTTGAGGTACTGGATGGGTATCTCGCCGAGGGGGTCTCTTCAAAGTCCTTCGACTGGCGGTAGACGTCGGGGTGGTCCCATGCGGGGATAGGCAGGGGTTCATCTTTGCCTCTGCTACGCTCCGGCACGCGCTCAACTTTGAAACTCGCTTCGCTACGCTCAGCCATCAAATTTTCCTCGTCGCGTGCCTGCACTCCGTTTACTGGCGTGAATCTTCGATTTCGGGCGGCCCACCGGCTCAGGTCGGTTTTCGGGTAGAGAAGGTCTGGTGGGCGAAGCTATCCAGCTTGGCAGGCTGAGTCTGGGAGGACGGGTCTTGTGGCGCTATTCTGGACGGTTCTGATCCCGGCGTGGGTTTCAATAACTCAAGTTGTGCCCTGCAGGGAAGGACGCGGGACGGGGGAGACACGGGGACTCGGGGAGCGCTCTTTTCGCCGCGTCGCCCCTTCTCCGCGTCGCATCGAGCAACGCGCCAACGCCGTAGGCTACGACCTGGGATTTTTATTCGAGATTGGTCCCGGAGGATAGTATCTTGCCGGAGAAAATCATCCGCAAACGTTATCGAAGGAGGTTCGTCATGCAAGCACCAGTCAACATTGTCTATCCGATCAATGGTGGCACGTATCCCATTGGCGGCTCTGGGGCCAAATCGGCCTACGTCACGTTCAGTTTCTCCACCACCTGCGGCGGCGGCCCCGGCATGGTGGAGTGGGGGGTCAACGGGGACACCCTCGGCAAGGCGGAATTCTACGACCAGTTCAGCGCCCAATTCGTCTGGAAGCTCCCCTCCGGGACGCACGTGTTCTGGGTGCGGTCCAGTTGCGGGCAGAACGAGGTCAAATTCAGGGTGGGCTAACCGCGCCGGCGTGCGTCCCCGCGCGTTCGACGCCCTAGGCCTCGGGCAAAAACACCGCCAGCGCCTTGCGGACGGCCTTGAGCGCGTGGCCCATCTGGTTCTCGACGGTCTTGACGCTCACGCCGAGCGCTTCGGCGGCTTCGCGGTAGGTCAGCCCTTGCAGGAAGCATAGCTCGAAGACGGCGCGGCGGCGCTCCGGCAACGCCGCGACGGCTTCGCCGAGGGCGTGCTGCATCTGCGCGAAAGCGGCCTGCCGGTCGGGCGCCGGCGTCGGCGCCGGATCCTCGTGCGCCGGGGCGTCGGCGAAGCGGGCGGTGTCGCGGAAGTGGTTGAGCGCCCGGTTGTGGCCGATCTTGAAAAGGAAGGCGCGTAGCGACTTGTCCTCGTCGATGCGGTCGCGGCGTTCCCAGATGGCCAGGAAGGCGTTCTGCAGGATGTCTTCGCAGACGGCCTCGGCCACGCCGCGCCGCCGCAGGTAGCGCAGGAGCAGGGCGTGGTGCCGCTCGAAGAAAGCCCGGAAGGCCGCCCGGTCGCCCCGCTTGATGCGGCGGGCCAGCTCCCGGTCGTCCGGCTCCGTCGCGCCGTGCAGGGCCAGGCAGAGCACTACCAGATGCAGCAGGAGCGAGCCGGTCACGGGGCAGGGGCGTCGGGGTGGCGGGAGCGGTCGGGAGCCGTAGGTTACGCAGCCGTGCGCTTTGCTGCAACCGGCGTCACCCCCAGGCCGTGCCGAAGCCCCTGGGCGCCAGCGCCCGCCCCGACCGGATCACCAGCCAGACGAACAGGCTCAGCGGCCAGCCGGCCACCATCACGAAGGCCACGGCCATCCAGGGGCGATGGCGCCGCCGCCCGGCGTCCCGGTACACCCACGCCAGGCTCCCGGCGTAGAGCACCGGGACGAGCAGCAAGGCCGTCGTCCAGAATAAATCCAGCCCGGTTTCGGCAGGCATGGCGGCACGCGGTTTGGCGAAGGCAGGTTCGTTACTGCCCTTGCGTGAGGAAGACGATGGCGGCGATGACCACGAGCGCCAGCAGCACCGCCAGCGCGATCTTGACCCAGCTCCAGGGCCGCTCGCCCGTCACCTCGCCCGTGCGCGCGTTGACCAGGAAGCGGTAGACCTTGTCGCGGTAGCGGTAGGCGCTGATCCAGACGGGCAGCAGCAGGTGCTTGAACGTAACGTCGTAGTAGCGCGTGTCTTTGCTGAGGATGCGCTGCTCGTCGCCGCCGATGTCGCGGCAAATGGTGGCGTCGATGACCGGCTCCATGCGCCCGGCGGCGATGCCGAAGCCGGCTTCGAGATCGACGGTGTAGCTCTCGGTGCGGAAGCCGCTGAGGTAGGCGTCGGCGTAGGGCGTGACGGCCTCGAGGTCCCACGGCTCCAGCTTCGTCAGGTATTTGCGCGGCAGCGACGCGCTGGCGGCCACCAGCACGTCGTCGAAGCGGTTGTGGACGGTGCCGCTGGCGGGGTACCAGCGGGTGTGGCGCACCTGGCGCGTGCGCGTGACGGGCTTGCCGTTTTCGGTGGCCGTGTAGGTCTCCGTCACGTAGTAATGCTCGCCGCGCTGGCCGTGGTAGCGCGTGGTGGTGTCGGCGTCGTAGGTCCAGTGGGGCAGGTAGACGCCCTTGATCCCGCCCTGGCGCCGGGCGTACTGCTTGACGTCGTTGGGGGCGAACCAGAGGCCCCGGAGCCAGGCGCGAAAGCGCTCGCGGGCCTCGTTGTCGGTAACATTGAAAGCCAGCAGCGCCTGCGGCTTGATGAGGCGCGAGGAGCCTTTTTCGAGGACGTGCGGCGTGCCGCAGAAAGCGCACTCGTCGGAGGTGATGTTGGGGTCGAAGGTGGTCTCGGCGCCGCAGTTGGTGCACTTGACCGTGACCACCTCGTAGGTGTCCTGCCCGTCTCGCATCCGCGCCGCCGCCGCCTGGAAATCGAGTTCCTCGACGACGGCCTCGGACGTCTCGATGGCGTTAGCGGCGCCGCAGTACGGGCATTTGAGGGCGTCTGTACCCGGCTCGAACCGAAGTTCCGCGCCGCAATTCGTGCAGGGAAACTGGCGCTGAGGCATACTGCGATGGGGGATTTCAGCTTTCAGCGAACAGCTTTCAGCGAACAGCTTTCAGCGAACAGCTTTCAGCGAACAGCTTGAAGCTCTATTAGCTGAGCGCTGTCCGCTGATCGCTCTTTTAGCTGAGCGCTGTCCGCTGATCGCTCTTTTAGCTGAGCGCTGTCCGCTGATCGCTCTATTAGCTGACCGCTGACCGCTGTCCGCTCTATTAGCTGACCGCTGACCGCTGTCCGCTGAT
>JBFGTT010000037.1:0-12524 GCA_041565995.1 Rhodothermales bacterium | reverse complement strand
CCGAAGCGGTCCGCGAGCCAGGCCGCCAGCGTGGCGGGGGCCTCGGCGGCGGCGGGCGCGGTCATCTCGCCCAGCGCGCGCGCCGCGAACGCCGCGTCGAAGTGCGCGAGGTGGTACTGGAGCGGATAGGGCACGAAGCGCGCTTCGTCGCGGAAGTAGACGGCGGAGCGGCGGCGGTAGGCCCGCACCGTCGTCAGGCCTCGGATGAAGCGCAGCACCGCCGGGTCGCCGCCGAAGATCCAGTGGCCGCCGCCGATCTCGAAGCGGTAGGCTTCGCCGTCGGCGGGCGCCTGGCGCAGCCGCTGCGTGCTGCCGGGACGCAGGTAGTAGGACGAGCAGATGCCGCCGGGCGCCTCGGCGGCCTCGTACACCGGCCTGCCCGAAGCGACGCCCGCCGCCAGCCCCGTCACGCCGCCGCCCAGGATGAAGATTTTCTGTGCCACGAGTCAGGGTTTTTGATCCGGGAGGACGACCTTGCCGCGCAGGGCGTAGACGATGGAGGGATCGAGCCGGAGCTTACGGCGGGCCAGCAGGCAGAAGGCGACGCCGGTGCAGGCCGTGGTGAGGGCCGTAGCGGCGGCGGCGCCCAGGAGGCCCAGCAGCGCGATGCCGGCGGCGTTGAGCGCCACGTTGAGCAGCGCGCTCCAGCCGAAGATGGACGCGCCCCAGCGCTGATACCCCGTCAGGTTGAGCACCGTGGCGGCCAGGCCCGCGCCCGCGTTGGCGAGCTGTCCGAGCGCCAGGACGACGAGCACCCAGCGGGCCTCGGCGAAGTCCGGGCCGAAGAGCCGGAGCACCGGCCCGGCGAAGAGAGCCAGCGCCAGCACCAGCGCCAGCGACGGCCAGAAGATGCCGTGGGCCACCGCCGAGGTCAGGCGTTGCAGCCGCGCGCGCGCGCCCTCGGCGTGCAGTGCCGCCATCAGCGGGCCGGCGGCGGCCACGGCGGCCACGAAGACGATCCCCACGAGGCTGGCCGTCTTCGAGGCGGCGCGGTAGAAGCCCGCCTCGCGCGGTCCGAGCAGCGAGCCGACCATCAGAATGTCGGTCTGGTTGAGGATCAGGATGAAGCCGCTGACGAGCAGCAGGGGCAGCGCCACGCGCCGCCAGGTGGGCCGTTCGTAGGCCGCCTCGGCCGGCAGGGCCGCCGCCGGCAGCGCGCGCAGCAGCGGGCGTCCCTGCAAGGCCAGCACCGCCAGCGCCGCCGCCAGCGTCACCAGCAGCGCCGCCAGGGCCGTCAGGCCGCCGCCCCAGCGCCAGAGGGCGAAAGCGCCGGCCAGCACCAGCGCGTGCCGTAGCGCCGCCAGCGCGTGCGCCCGTCCGGCCCGGTAGAGGCCCTGAAACACCCCGGAGGTCAGGTTCAGCAGCGCTTGCAGCGGCACCATCCAGAGGCCCACGAGCAGGGGCCGGGTGTAGACGCCCGCCGCCGAGGGATCGAGCAGCAGGACGAGCGCCGACGCCGCCAGTGCCAGCGCCACGCCGGCGGCCAGGGCCTGCGCGGTCCCCCACTGCAAGAGGCCGCGCAGCAGTCCCCAGGCTTCTCGCACCCGGTATTCGGGCACGAAGCGCACCACCAGGAGCGACAGGCCGCCGCCGGCGGGCACGGCCAGCAGCGCCGCCCAGGCCAGCACGTAGGTGTAGACGCCGTAGCCGGCGGCGCCCATCCACCGCGCCAGCAGCACGTGCGCGGCGTAGCCCAGCCCCAACCCGAGGCCCTGCACCACGAACGAACTGCCCGCCCCTCGCGCCACGAGAGCCAGCTCGTCCGACGCCTGAAACCTCTTCCAGTGGTGAAAGATCGCCTGCCAGGGCTTCATGCCCGGATCCGTTAATAGTTCGAGGGAAGCGTCGATACTTGCTGCGGGACGACGCGGGCAGCAGGCCGGCGCGGCGGATCCAACGTTTTCATTGTTCGTTTTCCCGGAAAACCGAGGCTCCGAAGGCGTTGCCGGGCCGGGCACCCCGCACGGGGTTGTGCGATTGCCTGGTATCCTTCCCCACAAAACTATAGCTTTCCGAACAACAGAACACGCCCAGGGCGTGCTGCGCTCCCCGTCTCGCCCCCCGCCGGCCGCAACGGCGAAAACGCGGTCGTCCGGACAGCAACCCACGCGAACGTATCCCGCTGGTTATTGCGAGAGAACGATGCCCCTTCCTGGTCCCCCCTTCCCGCTCCGCTGCCTGTGCCCGGTGCTGTTGGCCGTGTGCGCGTGCCTGACGGCGCTCGCGCCGGCGCAGGCCCAGCAGGCGGACTATGACCCCTCCTGGTATCAGCCGTCGCGCCCGTACGTCAAGGTAGCCGTCACCGAGGACGGCGTCTACAGCTTTTCGGGCGAAGACCTGGCCCTGCTGGGCGTCTCGACGTCGGGCATCGCCCCCTCGACCTTGCAGCTTTTCGAGAACGGGCGGGAGATCCCGATCTGGTACACCGGCCAGGCCGGCGGGCTCGACAACGAGGCGCGCATCTACTTCGTGGGCCGGCGCAACCGGGGCACCGACGAAAGCTGGGCCTACAGCGACCGCCCCGACTGGCAGAGCAGCACCTACTTCAGCCTCTTCACCGACACCACGTTCTACTGGCTCACCTGGGGCGGCGCGCCCGGCCTGCGCTATCGCAGCGCCACCTCTTCGACGCAGCCCATGCCGGAAGTCTCCTCCTACCGCGAGACCTTCCACGTCGAAGGGGATCTCAACTACTACGACGGCGACGGCAGCGACGCCGAGAATCCCTTTTACACGCGGGGCGAGGGCTACTTTGGCGACCTGCTCTTCCACAACGGCTCGACGGCACCCTACAAGAGGACCCGCGTCGAATTCCTCGACGGCATAGCCCGCGCCGACGGCCGGGAGGACACCGCCTACGTGCGCGTGCAATTCAACAGCATCACCCCTTCGCAGCACCGGGTCGAGTTGCAAGTCTCGACGGTCGTCAACGGGCAGCAAGTCATCCATCCTTTCGATGAAGCCGCGTGGACCGGCTACGGCTTGCGGACCCTCACGGCGGCGATCCCCGAGCCTGAACTGCCCGACTGGATCCAGATGGACGCGATCTCCTACAACGAGTTCAACGCGAACCCCAATTTTATCTACATCGACTGGTACGACATTTCGTACGTGCGCGAGTTAGCCGCGCAGAACGGACGGCTTCGGTTCGCCTACGAACACGCCGCGCCGCGCCGCATGCACCTCAAGAAGTTCGGCGCCGCGCCGGTCCTCATCTTCAGTCCCAACGACCAGCGTCTTTACGAAGTGACGCCCGTGAACGGCAACGTCACCTTTGCCGACCGTTCGACGGCGTCGCCGGTCTACTGGGCCGTCAGCGCCGACGCCGTGCTCAAGCCGGCGGCGCTGGCGGCGGACCGGTCGAGCAACTGGGCCAGCACGGCCCACGAGGCCGACTACGTAATCCTGACCACGCGTGCGTTGCGCGCCTCGGCCGAGGCCCTGGCCGAGTACCGCCGCGCCCGCAGCGGCTTCGCCGTCGCCGTCGTAGACGTGCAGGACCTCTTCGACCAGTTCGACTACGGCCGCCCGACGCCCCTGGCCATCCGGCGCTTCGTCCACCAGACCCAGCGATGGCGCAAAAAGCCGCGCTACGTCGCCTTCTGGGGCGACGCCCTCTACCCGCACCCCCGGCGCAAGCGCCTGGCCTGGGAGGTGCCCTCCTTCGGCAAAGCCTCTTCCGACGGCTGGTACGCCATGCAGACCGGCGGCCCCCAGGACTGGACCGAGGCCCTCGCCACCGGGCGCATCCCCGTGCGCGACAACGAAGCCGGGCTGATTTTCCTGCAAAAGCTACAGACCTACGAGTCGGCGCCGCTGGACGACTGGCAGAAGCGCGCGTTGATGCTCGTGGGCGGCCTCAACCCGTCCGAACAGAACCTGCTCCAGAGCCTCGTCGTGCCCTGGGCGCGCCGCATCACCGCCGCGCCTGCCGGGATGGATACGCTCAACTTCTTCAGCAACACCCAGAACCCCTTCGGCATCACAGGCGCCTTCCAGGATTCGATGCGCGTGGCGCTACGGCAGGGCGCCTCCTGGCTGACCTACTTCGGCCACTCCTCGGCTACCGTCTGGGACATCGTCATCGACGCGCCGAAGGATTTCAACAACGCCGCGCGGCTGCCCCTGGCCCTTTCGCTGGGCTGCCGTACGGGCGCCTTCGCCGCAGGCAACGGCAACCCGAACGACACGCAGACCCTGGCCGAGCTACTCGTCGTCGGATCTATCAACGGGTCCATCGCTCACTGGGGATCCTCCGGCCTCGGCTCGGTCACGGCCTCCTCCCACCTGGGCGACCTGACGCACCAGGTGGTCTTTGCCGAGACGCAGCGCACGCTCGGCGCCGTCTTCCAGGAGGTCAAGCGGCGCTACGTCGCCTCCGGCGCGTTCTCGCTCAAAGAGCTGGCCCAGTTCGGCCTCATCGGCGACCCGGCCACCAGCCTCAACATCCCCCTACAACCGGACTTTACGGTGGCCGCTGCGCAGCTACGCATCGCCCCGCAGGCGCCCGTCCCCGCCGACTCGAACCTGACCGTCACGGTCACGCTCAAGAACCGGGGGTTGGTGCCCGCCGACAGCGTCACCGTGCAACTGACCCAGCGGACGCCCGACGGCAGCGTCATCCCGTACCTGCGCCGCGTGGCGCCGTTTCGGCTGCAGACGGACGTCGTCTTCACGGTCCCGATCAAGGAGGAGATGGTGGGCCAGAACACCTTCCAGGTGCAGGTCGATCCGGAGAACGCCTTTGCCGAGGTGGTAGAAACCAACAACACCGCCGAACGCACGCACGTGATTTTCTCGACCGAGTTGTCGCTGATTGCGCCGCTGGAGATGAGCGCCGTCACCAGCACGCTGCCCCGGCTGCGCGTCACGTTCGTCCCGCGTGATCGGGCCGGTACGCCCGTGCTCTTCGAACTCGACACCGTGCCCACGTTCGACACGCCCGCGCTACGCAGCTTCCGGACGGTCGCCTCGGGCACGTATGCGGTGTGGGAACTGACCGAACCGTTGGCGCCCGGACGCGCCTACTTCTGGCGCGCGCGCATCGAAACCTCCGACGGCCTGGTCAACTGGAGTACCTCGTCGTTCTTCGTCGAGGAGGGCTTTGCGGGCAACGCCTGGCTTCAGACCGGCGCGCTCTTCGACGTGAACGAGAACGACTTCCGCCTGCGGTGGCAGGGCGACCGCTGGGCCTTCACCACTTACGCCGTCGACGTGCAGTTCTCCGCCTCCAGGGGCGGCGGCTCGACCGGCGCCCAGTTCGTGGTGGAAGGCACCCGCTACGAACGCCTGACGCTGGGCTACGGCATGCTCATCCTCGACGGGCACAGCGGCAGGGTGCGCGCCTCCGGCTCGATGCCCACCTACGAGAACACCTTCAAAGACCCCGCCGTGGCGCGCGCTGAACTGGACTCGCTGGTGGGCCTGTTGCGCGAGGGTGACTACGTCTACATCCGCACGCGGAACCTGGCCAATCGCGGCAGCACGGAGATCGCCCCGGACATCAAGGCCATCTTCCGCAGCCTCGGCAGCACCGCCATCGACACGCTGACGTATAATCACGTGTGGCTGATGCGTACGCGCGTGGGCTATCCCGAAGAGACTCGCGAATGGGTCGATCCGCCCGGTGGAACGCTGCCGGACCTCGTCCAGGAGGAGGTGCTGCATTTTCCCTACGGCCAGGGTGTGACCACCTCGCCGCCGCTCGGCCCGGCCCGCGCCTGGGAGGCGCTCGACTGGCAGGCCACGTTCGAGAACGCCGCCGCCGAGGTACGCCTCGACGTGCTCGACGCCGACGGCAGGCAGGTGCTCCTGGCGGGTCTCGACGCGCCGGGCACGGTGGACCTCTCGGGCATCGACGCGCAGCAACACCCGCTCTTGCGCCTGCGGGCCACCCTCTCCGACTCGACGCAGCGGAGCACGCCGCAACTGACCCGCTGGAGCGTGCGTTTCTCGGCCATCCCCGAACTGGCGCTCGACGGCGCCGCCTTTACCGTCTCGGCGGACACGCTGCTCGAAGGCGAGACGCTGACCGTCTCGGCCGCCGTCGTCAACCTGAGCGACGTGCCGGCGGACACGGTGGTGCTCCGGCTCCAGCTTACCGACGCCCAGAACCACACCCGCCTGGCCGCCGCCGACACGCTGCTGGGCCTGCCGCCTGCCGAGACGGCCACGGTCCGCTTCACGCTGGGCACCGAGGGGTTGAGCGGGCGCAACACGCTCGACCTGGAGGCCGAGCAGCCGGGTCTCAAGGAGCGCCTCACGTTCAACAACACCGCCTTCGCCGAATTCAGCGTGCGCGGCGACCGCGTGCCGCCCCGGCTCGCGGTGACCATCGAGGGGCAGTCCTTCCCCAACGACCCTAACCCGGTGGCCGACCTGCAAAGCCCGGACATCCCGCAGGTGCCCCTGCGGCCTACCATCGAGGCGGTCCTCACCGACGACAACGCCTTCAAGCTGCTGGCCGACACGTCGCTGGTGACGCTCACGCTCAACGGGCGGCGCGTGGCCTTCTCCCGGCCCGACGTGCGCTTCGAGCCGGCCACCGCCTCGCGCAACGAGGCCCGCGTCGTCTTCACGCCCGACTTCACGGGCCAGGACACCGTCTACACGCTCCGGGTGCGCGGCGTCGACGTGTCGGAGAACGAGGCCGAGGGCAGTCCCTACCAGACGCACTTCCGCGTGCAATCGACCTTCAAGATCGGCACGGTCTATCCCTACCCCAACCCCATGAGCAGCTTCACGCGCTTCGCGTTCCTGGTGCAGGGGTCCGATCCGTCGGTCATCGAGGACTTCCGCATCCGGATCTACACGCTCTCCGGGCGCGTGGTGCAGGAGTTCGACCTCGTCGAAGATCCTTCTCGGCTCGAAGGCGGCGCGCTGCGCATCGGCTGGAACAAGCTCCTCTGGGACGGGCGCGACGCCGACGGCGACCTGCTGGCGCCCGGCGTCTATCTCTACAAAGTCTTCCTCCGCGCCGAGGGCCAGCGCATCGCCATCAACAACGAGAGCGGCATCGAGAAGCTGGTGGTGCTGCGCTAGGTTGCGTGTTGGAGTGTTCGGGTGTTGGAGTTTTTGAGTTTGAAGAACCAAAACACGCCAACCCTTCAACACTGGTCCTGAGGAATCGACGCCATGCGCCTCGGAGAGTCGGACGGGCTTGCTTACTGGCTGCTCCTGGCGGGCGCGGCGCTCGGGGTGCGGCTGGCGGTGGTGTTCGGGGTGCTGCCGGCCATGCCGCTGTTCTCCGACGCGGTGCTCTACGCCGCCGACGCCGGGGCGCTGCTCGACGACTTTCCGGGCGACGAAGCCTACTACCTGCCGCCTGGCCTGCCCTACCTGACGGCGCTGGCCTACGTCCTCTTCGGCCAAACCCTGGCGACGGCGCGCCTGCTCTCGATCGGCGTGAGCGTGCTGGGGGTGTTGATGATTGCGTGGCTGGCGCACCTGGTGCTGCGGCACAGGCGGGCCGCGCGCTGGGCAGGCTCTCTGGCCGCCGTCTATCCGCCCGACGTGATGATGAACGGGCAGCTCTACACGCAGCCGCTCGAAATGCTGTGCCTGCTGGCGATGACGTGCTGCCTGATCGAGGGGTACCGGCGGCGGCGGTGGGCACTCTTCGGATGCGCCGGCCTGGCCTTCGGCTTCGGCAGCCTGACGCGGCCCTCGCTGCTGTCGCTGACGCTGTTGCTGCTGCCGACGGCCTGGGTGCTGCTGCGGCGCGCGCGCCGGCAGGACGCCGCCGGGTCCACGCGCGGGCTGCTCGACGGCAGCCTCGCCTTCTGCGTCGGCGTGCTGGTGTGCGTCCTTCCGGTGATGCAGCACAACGCCGCCCACGGCGCCGGGCCGAGGCTCTCGACCAACAACCGCTGGCACTTCTTCCTGGGCAACAATCCCTACACGCCGCACTACAAGACGAGCTACCTCTCCTCGCGGCCCGTCGAGCAGTTCGACCCGGAGGTGCGCGCCTACCTGCGCCGCTTCGGCGCGCGCGACGACCCCGGCAACACCATGCAGCAGGAAGCCTGGCGCTACGTGGTCCGGCATCCCTTCGTCACGCTCCTGCGCACGCTCAACCGGGCCAGGGCTTTCTGGGGGTTCGACTACGTCACCGCGCGCCGCATCCAGACGTTCTACGGCCTCGACGCGCGCCGGCTGGCCGGGCTGCTGCTGCTCGAAGCGGGCGGCTACGCGCTGGTGATGACGCTGGCGTTGCTGGGGCTTTTTTGCGGCGGGCCGCTGCTGGCGCGCGAGCACCGCTGGCTGCTGTGGCTCGTGGCCGCCTACCAGCTTCCCTACCTGGCCGCCTTCGCCACGGGCGCCTACCACTTCTCGGCGATGGGCCTGCTGATGCCGCTGGCCGGAGCGGGGCTGTGGGTACTCAAAGACCGATCTCTCTGGCGGCGCGACGGGCGGGGCCGCCGCCGGTTCTACCTCGCCCTGGCGCTCTTCGGCGCGATCCAGCTCGAATACGCCTGGTTCACGTACGCTTACAGCACGGTCGCCCTGGGATGATGGGTGTGGGGGGATGGGCGTGTGGGAGGATGGGGGGCAGAAAATCGAGGATAGCCCGGGCTATCCGGGGCGGGCCAGCAGTTTTTCGTAGAGATCGACCAGGCGGCGTTCCATGACGGGCCACAGGTACCCGGAGGCCGCACCTGCCGCCGCCTCGGAGAGGTGCGCGTAGCGCGCGGGATCCGCGTACCAGTGCCGGAGCACCTGGAAGGCCCCCGCCGCGTCGCCCGGCGGCACCACGGCGCCGCAGCCGTGCCGCTCGACGAACCGCCGCCACAGCGGAAAGTCGGAGCAAAGGATGGGCAGGCCGTAGAAGAGGTACTCGTAGAACTTGGTCGGGACGGAGGCGACGTAGTTGGGGTTGGCGTCGAAGAGGGCCAGGCCCACGTCCGCCTCGGCGTAGTGCGGCTCCAGCGCCGGCCAGGGCACGTAGGCGTCCCAGCCGACGCGCTCGACGACCTCGCCGAGGCCTTCGCGCGCGATCCTGCGCGCCGCCGCCCGTCGGTGGCGGGCCACGAAGCAGACGCCGGCCAGCGTGAGGCGCCAGGGCAGCCCTTGCGCGCGCGCCATGGCGGCCAGGTCCAGCAGCGCGTCGAGGCCGCGGTCGGCGGCCTGCACGCCGGCGGCCAGGAGCCGGAAGGCGGGCCGGGAGGGCGTGTGCCGGCGCGGCAAGGGCTGGCCGAAGGGGCGAAAATAATTGAGGATGACGGTGCGCGGCGTGCGGGCGGGCAGCACGGTTTCGTAGCTCTCCTCGGCCAGCACCACGTGATCGGCCCAGCCGAAGCACCAGCGCTCCAGGCGGGCGGCCAGGGATCGTTCCAGGGATCGCTGCACGAAGTTGTTCTCGTGCACGTCGTAGACGACGCGCGCGCCGGTGGCTCGTTTCAGGGCGTACGCCAGCGGAATCAACTCGGGGTCGTGGACGTGGTAGACGGCGGCCCGGAGCGACCGCGCCAGCCGATAGGCTCTGGGCTGCAAGAAGACGCGGCGGTAGCGGCCCTTCGCCGGCGGCAACGGCACGATCTCGACGCCCTCGACCGTCTCGCGCCGCGTGTGCCGGGCCACCAGAGACACCTCGAACCCCGCCCGCCGCAGGCTGACGGCTTGCTTCCAGAAGATGCGGGGGTCCGAGGGATGATGGACCGTGGTGAGGTGTGCGACGCGGGGCCGGGTCATGGGCGGGCGCTCGTCCGTGGTGCAGGGGTGGGGGATGCGCCGGACTGCGTCGGGATCGGTGGCAGCGGCCCGGCCTCGGCGGCGACGCGCCAGATCACCCAGTCGCCTTCTCGATCCACGACGCCCGGCGCCACGCCGGCGTGGCGGCTCAGCACGTAGCCGGCGCCGTAGCGGCGGGCCACCTCGGCCAGGCACTCCGGCGGCTGCTCGCGGCAGGCCGCGACGGCGTCCATGCGCGCCTGCCATTCCAGCATGCCACGCTCGGTGAACGGGAAGGCTTTGAAATCTACCACCACCGAGCGCCGCGCCAGCAGCCGAAACGACTGCACCGAGGGCGGCACCAGCACCAGCGCGTCCTCCGGGCTGCGCTCCTGAAAGCGAAGGGCCAGGCGGCTCGGGGCGTCGTGCCAGACCCCGTCGAGCGTCAGGTGCCGGGCCGCGAGTGCGCCGAGGCGGCCCGGCAGCGCGCCGCTGAAGGCCACGGCCAGGGCTGCGTAGACCGCCACGGCCAGCGCGGCGGCCAGCGCCAGGCGCGCGCGCTCCCGCGCGATCCACCCGACGACGAGCGCCGGCGCCACGAGTACGCCCAGCAGCACCGGCCCCCCGGCGAGCGCCTGCGCCCACAGCCCTAGGTCGAGCGAGAGCGGGAAACGGTAGAGCGCCGCCGCCAGCAGGATCACCGCCCACCGGTACGGCGCGGCCCACAGGCGCGGCGACACCCTTTCGAGCCACGGCAAGCCCCACGCCAGGAGCAACAGCAGCAGCCCCGGCTGGTGCGCCACCGGCAGCACCGCCAGCAGGGCGCACACCGGCTTGTTGCCTCGCTCCAGGTGTTCGCAAAACAGCACCGAGAGGCCGATCAGCACGGCCAGTTGCGCGAACGGCGTCATCCGCGAAAACTGCAGCCGCACCACCAGCGCCGACGGCCAGACTTCGACGAACAGAACGTTGACCAGCAGCCCGGCAAAGAGCACGACGACGACCACGACGAAGCCCACCCGGTAGGCGCGCGGCAGCGTCCGGCTGCGCAGCAAGCACAGCACGCCGCCGGCGTAGAACAGCACCAGGTGCGCCCACTCGGCGCGGGGCCACGCCGAGGGCACCATGTGGTGCGGGTGGCGCACGAACCCGTAGAGTTCGACGAAGGCGGGGCCCGAGAGCAGGCCGGTGGCGGTGGTGCCTGCCAGCAGCATCGGCACGTACACCAGTCCGGCGCCCAGGCCCAGCAGGGCCGTCGCCAGCGCGGCCTGCCGCCACTGCCGCCGCCGCCAGGCGTCGAGCGCCAGCAGCGGGGCCGCCAGCAGGGCCGGCAGCAGGCCCACCAGAAACTGAAGCAGGCAGGCGGCTCCGAAGAAGGCGTAGGCCGCCGGCCAGCGACGGCGCAGTCCGAAGTAGATCCCCCAGACGGTCAGGCCCGTGGCGAAGGCCGTCGGGATAGGAAACGGCGGCCAGAGCGTGCTCTGGGCGATCAACCCGGCCGTCACGCTCAGCGCCCAGAACGTCAGCAGCGCCGCCGTGATCTGCGAGCGGTAGAAGAGCCGGGCGATGGCCTGCAGCCCCAGCAGCAGCGAGGCCAGCGCCGCCACGTAGGCCAGCGCGTAGGCCGCCGTCACCCCCAGCCCCGCCTTCGCCAGCATAAAAATCAGGGCGTGGTAATACGTCCTCGGCGTGAAGCGAAGCATCTCCTGGACGTAAAAATCGCTCTGGAAAAGGCCGGGGTCGAGCATCGCCAGGATCGGCGGAAGCTCCAGCGCGTGATTGCTCGATGGGAAGCGGTAGCCGTGCGCCAACACCACCCCGCCGACGACGAACAGGCCCAGCAACGCTCTCACGCGCCACGACGGAGCAGCCTGCTGCGGTGCGTGATGCCGGTTCATAGACCTGACGGGGATCGAAGATCAGGGATCGAAGCACGCGGCGCGGCGTCGGCGAACAGCCGGAGCGCAGGCGCGTTAACCTGCCGCGCACCGTCTCGCGTGGGACAGGGCCTAAGAGACTGTTCGGCAAGACGATACCGGGCTACGCACGACGCTTTTCGGTCCATCGCCCCCCGCTTTGTCGGCCCGTAGCGCTGCTACGAGCCTCAAGAGTCGTGCGTCGCTGGCCTCGAAAATCCCTCGTGCTCGCCTGCGGTCTGACTTACCAAACCGTCTCTAAGGTACGAATTGGACGGTCCGGACAAGACGGCGGCTTCAGAAAAGAATCCCCGCGCCGTACCTTGTACCGGGCGCGGCATCCCCCGACGACCCGTCCGGGCGCGCTCGCGTTTTCCCGCCCCGAACCCGCTACCGGAAGATCTTCGTCCTGTATGCTCTACGCCATCATCATGGCCGGCGGCATCGGCAGCCGCTTCTGGCCGCAGAGCCGCCAGGCCCGCCCCAAACAGTTCCTCAACGTGCTGGGCGAGGCCACGCTGATTCAGAACACGGTGGCCCGCCTGCACGGGCTGGTGCCCATCGAGCGGTGCCTGGTCGTCACGCACGAGCGCTACGTCGAGCAGACGCTGGAGCAGCTTCCGACGCTGCCGCCGGAGAACGTGCTGGCCGAGCCGGCAGGCCGCAACACGGCGCCGTGCATCGCCTACGCCGCCGCCGTGCTGCTGCGGCGCGACCCGGAGGCCACGATGATCGCGCTGCCCGCCGACCACGTCATTCGCAACGTGCGGCGGTTCCACGAGGTGCTGCGCGTGGCCGTCGAGAAGGCGCAGGAGCCGGGCGCGCTCGTCACGCTCGGCGTCACCCCGACGCACCCCGAAACGGGCTACGGCTACATCCAGTTCGACCACGCCGCCGAGTTCGACCCCGAAGCGCTCCGGGCCTACCCCGTCCGCACCT
>JBFGTT010000036.1:0-12548 GCA_041565995.1 Rhodothermales bacterium | reverse complement strand
GTCTGCAACCAGGGCACCGTCACGGACAACTTCCCGGACACCGTCACCGACGACCCGGACGATCCCACCTCGGGCGCCGACCCGACCTGCACGCCGGTGGTGTCCAACCAGCCGCCGGTGGCCGACGCCGGGCCGGACCAGACCGTCGAGTGCACCGACCCCGGCGGCACGGCGGTCACGCTCGACGGCTCCGGTTCGAGCGACCCCGACGGCGACCCGCTCACCTTCACCTGGACCGGACCCTTCCCCGAAGGCGGCGGCACCGCCACCGGCCCCACGCCGACGGTCACCCTCCCGCTCGGCACCCACACGATCAGCCTCACAGTCGATGACGGCAACGGCGGCACTGACTCCGATGAGGTCGAAATCACCGTCGAAGACACCACACCGCCGGAGATCACCGTGGCCGCCGACCCTATCGTGCTCTGGCCGCCCAACCACAAGTACCACAGCATCGCCCTGAGCCAGATCGTCACCGGCGCCACCGACGCCTGCGACGAAGACGTTTCTGCCGACGACGTGGTGATCCACTCCGTCAGCAGCGACGAGCCGGAGGACGCTGCCGGCGGCGGCGACGGGCACACGACGGGCGACATCGTCATCGGCGGGTCTTGCCAGTCGGTGGATGTGCGGGCGGAGCGTCAGGGTGGCGGCAACGGTCGGGTCTACACGATCCACCTGGCGGTGACCGACGCGAGCGGCAACACGGGCACGGCGACGTTCCAGGTGCAGGTGCCGCACGACAGGAAGGACACCGCCGTCGATGACGGGCCGGATTTCGTGGTCGACAGCGTCTGCGGCAGCAGCGCCGTGCCTCGTCTCAGCAGCGGCGGGGAGACGCCGCGCGACGAGGCCTTTATCGACGAGGCCGCCGAACGGCCCGAAGCCTACGCCCTCTCGGCGGTCTATCCGAACCCGTTCAACCCGTCCACGCAGATCAGCTTTGCGCTGCCCGAGGCCGCCCCGGTGCTGCTGACGGTCTATGACGTGAGGGGCCGCGAGGTAGCCCGCCTGGTGGACGGCCCGATGCCTGCCGGCAGGCACCAGGTCACGTTCCGGGCCGACGGGTTGCCCAGCGGCCTCTACCTCTACCGGATCCAGGCCGGCGCCTTCGTGCAGGTCCGTCGCATGGTGCTGGTGAAGTAAGGCCACCCGGAGCGGCACCGTCTCGTCCTCCTCCGAAAACGCCACGCAGACCTCCGGGGCTTTCGGGCCTCGGGGGTCTGTTTTTCGCGCCGCCCTGCTAGAGGACCGGCCACTCCAGGCTCGTGTGGAGCTTCCGGGCGTGGATCAATTCCACCTCCAGCAGAAAGTCCAGCGGCTCCTTCGACTTGGTCAGGAAGAAGTAGCCGGCGTAGCGGGTGAGGTATTTGTGCGCCTTGGGCATCCCCGTGTGCAGGTGCAGCACCAGCCGCCGGTCGGTCTTCTTCAAGACGGCCCGGAAGGTTTCTGCGTCCACCTCGGCGATCAGGGTGGGGCCGCCCCGGGTGCCGCCCTGCTGCGTCGGAACCATCATGTTTCCCCGGTTTCTTTGTCGTGATCCGGCCTGGCGGCGGCGTGCAGGGGCGCCCTTACGCCGCCGTCGCCTCGACCATCAACGCCGTCATGCGCGCGACGAAGTCCGTCGGGGCCGGCAGGTTGCCGTCGATGAGCAGGGCGCCTTCGTAGAGTTGGACGATGGCCTGTTCGAGCAGGGTGTCGTGGCCGCCGGCTTCGTGGAGGCGGGCCAGGTTTTTCAGGAGCGGGTGCGCCGGGTTGATCTCCAGGATCTTCCGGGCGCCGGCGAAGTCGCGGTGCATCATCTTCATCACGCGCTCCATCTGCGCCTCGAGGCCCTGCGCGCCGACGACGAGCGTGGCCGCCGAGTCTACCAGGCGCTTCGAGGCCACCACGTCCTCGACGCGGTCGCCCAGGGTGGTTTTGAAGCGAGCGATGAGCGCATCGACGGCGGAATCTTCGAGGGCTTCTTTTTGCAGATCCTCGTCGGGCGGCAGGTCCAGGTCGGCCTTTTCGATGCTCCGGAAGGGCTTGCCGTCGTACTCGGTGAGCGCGGGCATCACGAACACGTCCACCGGATCGGCCAGCAGGAGCACCTCCAGGTTCTTCTTTCGGAAGTATTCGAGGTGGGGGTTGCGTTCGAGCGCCTCGCGGCGGTCGCCCAGGAGGTAGTAGATCGCCTGTTGTCCCTCCGGCATGCGCGCGGCGTAGTCCTTGAGCGACGTGGAGGCCCCCGGCTCGGTCCGGGTCGAGGCAAAGCGCAGGAGTTCGACGAGGCGGTCGCGGTGGGCGTAGTCCGTCGTCAGGCCCGTTTTGAAGAGCTGGCCGAAGTGTTCGAAGAAGGTCGCATACTTGTCGGCGTCCTGCCCGGCCCACGTTTCGAGCAGGCCCAGCACCTTGCCCGTGAGCACGGCGTTGATCTTCGCCATGACCGGGCTAGACTGCGTGACCTCGCGCGAGACGTTGAGGGGCAGGTCTTCGGTATCGACCACGCCCCGGACGAAGCGCAGGTATTCGGGCAGCAGCGCCTTGCAGTCGTCCTGGATGAAGACGCCGGCGGCGTAGAGGTGGAGCGTGCGCTCGTACTCGTCGCGGAAGAGGCCGGGCGGGGCCTGCGCCGGCACGAAGAGCAGCGCCTTGAAGCTCACGCGCCCTTCGATGGACAGGTGCAGGTGGCCCAGCGGCGGCGTGGGATCGTGCGCGATGAACTGGTAGAAGGCCTCCAGGGCCTCGTCGTCGATCCGGCCCGTAGGTTCGCGCCAGAGCGCGCGTACCTTGTTGACCTGCACCCTGCCCAGAAAGATCGGAAAATCGACGAAGTTGGAGTATTTCTGGATGACCTGCCGGACGCGGTGCTCCTGGCTGAACTCCGCCGCGTCGTCTTTGAGCGCCAGGACGACCCGGGTGCCGCGCCGCTGCCGGTCGATCTCTTCGACGGTGAACCGGCCTTCGCCCTTCGAGTGCCAGCGGTAGCCCCGTGCGTCGGGGTCGGCGTGGCGCGTCTCGACGGTGATGGCTTCGGCGACCATGAAGGCGGAGTAGAACCCCACGCCGAACTGCCCGATGAGCTGGGCGTCGAGCGGCTGGCCGGCCTGTTGGAGCTCGGCCAGGAACTCCAGCGTGCCGCTGCTGGCGACCGTCCCGATGCGCTCGATCAGGTCCTGGCGCGTCATGCCGATGCCGGTGTCCTCGATGGTGAGGGTGTGCTGCTCCGGGTCGAGGGTGATCTCGATCTTCAGCGAGGCGTCCGGGTCGGCCACGTCGCGGTCGGTGAGTTGGCGGAAGCGGACCTTGTTGAGTGCGTCGGAGGCGTTCGAGATCAGCTCGCGCAGGAAGATTTCCGGGTGGGTGTAGAGGGCGTGGACGATGAGGTGAAGCAGTTGCTTCATCTCGGCCTGGTACTCGAACTCCTGCGCCGCTTCTTGCTTTTTCTTCTTCGCTGCCATGATCGCGCAACCTTTTTTCGATCCTCCGTGACGTTCCGAAGGCGGAATTTCGCACTTGCGGCACAACGGGTCAAGCCGGGAGGCCGGCGCGACAAAAAGCCGCAGCGCCCGGACTGCTAAGGCGGGGCGCTGCGGCTTCCTCCAACGGCAAGGGCGCGGGCGGCGCTACGGCTTCACCCGCGTGGCTGTCATGGCGAAGACGCCCACGCCGGCGACGTTGTTCTCGCCGGTCATCTCGTCGCCCGCGACGACGCCGGTGATGGTGAAGTCGGTGCCGGTGGCTCTGCCGTTGAGCGTAAAGGCTGGGCCGTCGAGGTCGAGGCTGTGGACTTCGATGGCCTCGTCGACGCCCATCTCGCGGATGGTGACGTGGCCGGTGACGCTGCCGTCTTCGGCCTGTCCGAGCGTCATCACGCCGGTGAGCGTGCCCTGGCCGGGGTTGAACATCGAGAAGTCCCACACGCCGTAGACGGCGGGCTGTTGGCCGGCTCCTTTGGTGGAGGCGCACCCGGCCAGCGCCAGCGAGGCGACCAGCAGGAGGCACCCCACGGCGCGCATCGCATAGCGAGGCTGCATGGCGCGGTTCGGTCTGGTTGGAAGGAAGCGGAGCGCGCCGGATAAGCTAGCGCTTGCGCCGGGCAAAATCCAGGGCGTTTCTGCAAAGTCCCCCCCGCCTGCGCAGGGACCGGCTGCGGGGCGACCTGTTTTTGTACAGGACGGAGCTTTTTGAGGGGGGACCCGCGCGCGCTACCAACAGGTCGCCTCGCCGGGGCTTCTTCCACCATCCAGTTTGCAGACACGCCCTAGTAGCGTCGAGCCGCACGCCCGCACCGGTCTGCTACTGCAGGTCCACGAGTCCGCGCAGTTCGTGCTGGTCTTCGACGACTTTAGCCAGCAGGCGGTCGAGGTGGCCTTTGACGCGGGCCAGCACCAGTTCTTCGTCGGTCAGGACGATCACGTAGAGGTCGCGCACCTCGCCGCGCCGTTCTTTGTAGAGCACCCAGACGGCCTCGTCGTCCTCGCGGGTTTTGACGGCCACTTCCCAGCCTTCGCCTTCGAAGCGGCGCAGCGCCGGCGGGTCGAAGGCGTCGAGGTCGGGCAGGTAGGCGACGCGGTAGACGCCGACCTTGACGCGGCTGATCTCGCGGAGGTAGTCGCTCGCCATCTGCGGTTCGTCTTCGGGGACGAGTCCGGCCATCCAGCCGAGCACGCGCAGCGACCCCGGCCCCAGGCTCAGCACGATTTCGCGCTCGAAGCGGGCGTCGGGGTAGGCGCGTTCGAGGTCGCGCCGGGTGTGGGCGATCTCGCGCGAGTAGAGGCAGCCGGCCAGCGGCAGCACGAAGGCCAGCAGCACGAGCAGGAGGAGCAGGGACTTT
The DNA here is from genome assembly GCA_041565995.1 of Rhodothermales bacterium. Lineage (GTDB taxonomy): Bacteria > Bacteroidota > Rhodothermia > Rhodothermales > JBFGTT01 > JBFGTT01. The sequence continues at coordinate 7,729 of JBFGTT010000036.1, read as the reverse complement.
CTGGGCATCATCTTGGGGGATACGAGAGGGCGAAGCGGCGGTCCGTGCGTCTTTTGCGTCGGCGCTCAATAATCGAGGGACATGCCGTCGAGGGGGTGGATGTCGAACTTACGGCCGATGCGTCCGATCTGTTCGGGGTCGATCTGCCCGACGATGTTGACGAAGAAGGTCTCGTCTTCGTCGGGCGTAACGGCCATCACCATCATGCCGGCGATGACCCCGTTGTGGACGCGGACGAAGACGTCTACGCGCTCGTCGTCTTCGCGCACGCGCACGACGGTATCCCAGCCCTGCCCTTCCAGGCGCCGGGCCAGTTCGCCAGTGCGTTGCTCGATGCTCCGATAATCCGCCCGCCGCAGGTTGAAGCCGCGCACCTGGACGGACTTGAGCTTGCCCAGCAGGTCGGCCAGTTCGGGGTCTTCGTAGCGCGAGGCTTCGGCTACCAGCTTCAGCAGCGCCCCCTTGACGTTGACGATGATCTTCGGCTCGGCGCTGAACCAGCTTTCGACGGCGTCGAGGTCTACGTAGCCGGGGTCGCGTTTGAGTTCGTCTTGTGCGAGGGCGCCGCCGGCGAGGCAGCAGGTCAGCAGCGCGGCGCAGAGAAATCGCTTGCACATGGGAGGTCCTCTTAGCGTTGTGTTGCGTCGGATCGTTTGCGGCGGCCGCCGAAGGCGTCCTGCACGGGCGAGACGACGCGCATTTCGATGACGTCGTGGCGTACGGTCCGGCCCGTCTGCCGCCCCACTTCCGAGAGGTAGGCCAGCGTCCACTCGACCTCGGCGCGGGCGCGCGCCACTTCGGGGCTGAGGGCAGGCTCTGCGCGTTCGACGAGGGTGGCCGAGAGCACCAGGGCCAGCAGCACCGTCATGGCGAGGGCGGGCTGCCACCAGGCCGCCCAATGTCGGGCGATCCAGGCGCGCAGGCGTTGGGAGCGGTCGGCCCGCGCCTGGTGCCGGGCGCGCGCCAGCACGGCGTCGGTGAGGCGGGGCGGGCAGGCCGGTTGGGGCAGCGCGCGCAGCCCGTCGCGGATCTGCCGGGCCAGGAACAGTTCGGCGTCCCAGTCGGCTTCGGCGTCCGGGGCAAAGGCGGCCCGTTCGAAGGCGTCGTGCTCGGCGGGCGGCAAGTCGCCGTCGAGGTAGGCTTCGAGGCGGGCGTCGAGCCAGGCGGGTGTTTCAGGCGGTTTCACGGTGCATCACCTCTCGTAATTGCTCCCGAAGCATCTTGCGGCCTCGATGCAGATAGCCCTTGACGGTGCCGAGCGGCAGGTCCATCGCGCCGCTGATCTCTTCGTACTTCAGTTCCTGTACTTCGCGCAGGATGACGATGCTGCGGTAGGGCTCGGCCAGGCGAGCCAGCGCGCGGCGCAGCAGGCGTTGGAAGTCGGCAGCCTCGGCGCGGGCGTCGGGCAGCGGCCCCTCGGCGTAGGGTTCGGCGAGGGCGTCGAGGCCCGGCGCGTTGCCGTCGGGGCGTGCCCGGCGCCGGCGTAGCGCGTCGATGCAGGCGTTGCGCGTGACGCGGAGCAGCCAGCCGGTCAGGCGTGCCTCGTCTACGTCGTCGCGGTGTTGCCAGAGGCGCAGCAGCACCTCCTGCGTCACGTCTTCGGCCTCGCTCCGGTTGCCCAGGTAGGTGAGGGCAAAGCCGAAGACCCGGTGCTGAAAGGCCCGGACCTGCCGCTCGAAGCGTTGCTGCGCGGTAGCGAAAAGGAGGCTCACGACGTCGTTCGAAAGGGCCGGCTGCCAGAACACACTGCATCGTCATCTCACCCGGCAAGACGCGCCCGGCTGCCGAAAGGTTACAGGTTCGAAATTCCGGATCTGATTTTCGAAATTATGCCCGATGCCGCCCGGCGCCCCCGACCACCCGCCTGCCCTCTGGCGAGCCGGCATCCGGCACCCGCGTTGTGCCCGGCGTCGCGCGGTACGGAATCTGACGAAACCGTCGTAGATTGGAGCGTGTGGGAGGATGGGGGATGGGCTAGAGCGGCGAGGATTGAAGAAGCATCGCCCCACGCTCTCCCCGATCTTACCGACGGAAGACGAGTTTAGGCCCGTTGTTCGGTCGTCCATCCCCGGATCGAGTCCCCCGGTCAAGTCCCCCGGATCAGGTCCGGGGCGGGCTTGGCAGGCTTGGCAGGCGCTATCGTCCATCGTCTGTCGTCCATAGTCGTGACGGCCTTCCCAGACGCCCACACCCCCATCCTTGCCAACCTACAACGAACCAGCCCGATTCCGCATGATGGCCTGGATCGACACGTTGGCCGGCGCGGCGCACCGGGCGGGCTTTGCCTGGCAGGCCCGCCGCGAGGTCGCCCGGCTGCGGCGCGCCGGCGGCGAGGCGGCCCTGACGCTGGCCGGCGCCATCGAGGCCGCCCTCGGCGACGAGGCCGACGCAGCGGCGGCGGCGTGGATGCGGCGCATCGAGGCCCTGCGCGCGGCCCTGCAAGCCTCCGACGCCGAGGTGTCGTTTTGCGACTACGGCGCGGGGACGCGGCGGCTGGCACCCGGCGGGGCCGCGTCGTTCCGCGAGGTCACCCGCCGGGTGCGGGCGGTCTGCCGGTCGAGTGCGCCGCCGCACGAGGCCCGCGTGCTGTTTCACCTGGTGCGGCGGTTTGCGCCTGCGCGGTGCCTGGAGTTGGGCACGTGCCTGGGCGTCTCGGCGGCCTACCAGGCGGCGGCGCTGGCGCTCAACGGGCGGGGCCGCCTGGTGACGCTCGAAGGCGGCGCGGCGCTGGCTCGCCTGGCCGAGCGCCACCTGGAAGGGCTGGGCCTGCGTAACGTCGAGGTGGTGACGGGGCGCTTCGCCGAGACGCTGCCCGGCGTGCTGGCCGCCCACGGCCCGTTCGGCTACGTCTTCATCGACGGGCACCACGACCCGGCGGCGCTGCGGGCCTACGTCCACGGCCTGACGCCGCACCTGGCCGACGAAGCCGTCCTCGTCTTCGACGACCTTTTCTGGACGACGGGTATGCGCCGGGCCTGGCGCGCGGTCGCCGCCGACGCCGGCATCGGCACGACGGCGGATCTGCTGGCCTTCGGCGTCTGCCTCTACCGCCGCGCTGCTTAACGCCCCGGCAGGCCCCGTCGATACGTCCGGTAGGCCGTCTGCAACAAAAACCTCCGTAGCGCGAATCAGCAACGATTCCGCCGCCGGGCGGGGCGGCGCTTCGAAACTCCGAAGGCGCGTCGGGGTACATGCCAGGCGCCGCACCCTCAAACCCGTTTCGTCCTGCGCGCCACGCGTTGCCGGGGTGCCCTGTGCGCCGCGTATTGCCTTCACCACGCCCTCGAAGGGGCTGCCGACGACGACCGCTTATGAAGCGCATGAAGAAGATTTACCTGCTGCCTGCCCTGCTGTTGTTCGTGATCGGGACGGTGCTGGGCGTCCAGCTCGAATCGGCCATCTCCAACACGGACACGATGGAGCAGTTGCGCAAGCTGGAGGACGCCTTTCTGATCATCAACAAGCGGTACGTGCAGGAGGTCGATCCGGCGCTGTTGGCTGAGAGCGCCATCGAGAGCATGCTCGAAGACCTCGACCCGCACTCGTCCTACATCAGCGCTGCGGAGATCGACGAGGTGCAGGAGCAGTATCGCGGTTCCTTCGGCGGCATCGGCATCTGGTTCGAAGTCGAAGACGACACTGCGCGCGTGGTGGCGCCCATCGAAGGCGGCCCCAGCGAAAAGGTGGGCCTGCGCGCCGGCGACCGCATCGTCCGCATCAACGACTCGACGGCCATCGGTCTCGAAGACAAGGACATCACCAAGCGCCTCAAAGGCCCCATCGGCACCCGCGTGGACGTGACGCTCAAGCGCCTGGGCGCGCGCCAGCCCATCCGGGTGACCATCACGCGGGACCGCATCCCGCTCACGTCCATCACCAGCGCTTACCTGGTGGACGAGCAGACCGGCTACATCAAGGTCAGCCGCTTCTCGCAGACCACCGCCAGCGAGTTCCACGAGGCCCTCACGCGCTTGAAGGCCGAGGGCATGCAGCGCCTCCTGCTCGACCTGCGCGACAACCCCGGCGGCATCATGGACGCCGCCGTGCAGATGGTCGATGAGATGCTCAGCGGCGACAAGATGATCGTCTACACGCGCGGGCGCACCGTGCCCGACCAGGTCTTCCGCGCTGCGCGGCCCGGCGTCTTCGAAGCCCAGCCGGTCATCGTGCTCGTCAACGCCCGCTCGGCCTCGGCCAGCGAGATCGTCGCCGGGGCTTTGCAGGACCAGGACCGCGCCCTCATCGTCGGGCAGCGCACCTTCGGCAAGGGCCTGGTGCAGAACCAGTTCCCCCTGCCCGACCGCAGCGTGCTCCAGATCACTACGGCGCGCTACTACACCCCCTCGGGCCGCCTCATCCAGACGCCCTACACCAACGGCGACCAGCAGCAATACTACGAGCAAAAGTTCGCCGATTTCAGCCAGGCCACCTTCAACCCGAGCGCCTACAAAGAATCCATCCCGGATTCGCTCAAGTACACCACCACGCACGGGCGCGTCGTCTTCGGCGGCGGCGGCGTCTTGCCGGACTACATCGTGCCGCCGGACACCCTGCTGGCGCCCGTGCTCCGCGGCCTCTTCGACGGCGCCATCGACCCGGCCTTCCGCGCCTGGTTCCAGCGCCACGAACAGGACCTGCGGGCCGCCTGGGATCAACGCAAGGCCGACTTCGCGCAGGCCTTCGCCTTCGGCCAGGCCACCTGGGACGAGATCTGGAGCCTCGCCGCCGACTCGACCAACGGCGGCATCCGCCTGACCGACGACCCGAAGGCCGCCTCGCTCAGAGACGGCGTCTTCACCTTCGCCGACCGGGCCGCGCACCGCGCCACCATCGAGACGTTCCTCAAGGCCCGCCTGGCCCGCCAGCTCTACGGCCACGAACACGCCTATCCCATCTACAACCAGATCGACCCCGTCTTTCAGGAAGCGCTCAAGCTCTGGCCCCAGGCCGACGATCTGGCCACGCACTACAGCGACGCCGGCAGGCCGACCAATCTCCGATAAAACCGGCAACGTAAGGGTGCCTGCTGCATCGTCGTCGGCAGGCACCCTTGCGTTGCACGCCCTTCCCGTATGCGCTCCACGCGACTGACCCCCCTCCTCCTCGCCGCCCTGCTCGTAGCCGGGTGCGCCGCGCCCCTCCAAACCGCCCGGCTCGAACGGCACAGCGCGCCGCAGCCCGGCGCTTCGGTGGTGGAGGCGCCCCCCTCCCAGAGCGTCGCCGCGCGGCGTCCGCTGCCCGACCCGGTGGAGCCGCCGCACGCTTTTTCGCAGGCCCTGGCGCAGGGCACCCGCGCCCCGAACGGCAAGCCGGGGCCGCGCTACTGGCAGCAGCACGCCCGTTACACGCTCACGGCCCGCCTCTTCCCCGAGGCCCGACGCCTCGAAGGCGCCGGCCGCATCGTCTACAGCAACCACGCTCCCGACACGCTGCACCTGCTGCGCCTGGAGATCGCCCAGAACCTGCACGCGCCCGAGGCGGTGCGCAACACGGCCTCGGAGATGACCGGCGGCCTCGACCTGCGGCGTGTGGCCGTGGCCGGGCGCACGCTGGCGGAAGGCCACGCGCCGGGCTACCGCGTCCGGGGCACGCAACTCCTGCTGGGGCTGCCCGAAGCCCTCGCCCCCGGCGCCTCGGTCGAGATCGAACTCGAATGGGCCTTCTCGATCCCGCAGGCCGGCGCCGGCGCGCGGATGGGCTACAGCGGCGGCGACCTCTTCTTCCTGGCCTACTGGTACCCGCAGATGGCCGTCTACGACGACGTCTACGGCTGGTTTACCGACCCCTTCCTCGGCCAGGCCGAATTCTACGCCGACTTTGCCGACTACGACCTGAGCGTCGAGGCGCCGGCGGGCTGGATCGTGGCCGCCACCGGCACGCTCGACAATCCCGACGAGGTGCTCGCCCCCGCCGTGGCCCAGCGGATGCGCCGCGCCCACGGCAGCGACACCCCGCTGCGCGTGGTCGGACCGGACGACTTCGGCAGCGCCACCCGCGCCGGCCACGACGGACGCCTGCGCTGGCGCTTCTCCGCCGCCAACGTCCGCGACGTAGCCTTCAGCGCCACGAAGGCCTCCATCTGGGAGGCGGCCCGCACCCCCGTGGGCGACCGCGACGGCGACGGACAGACGGACTACGCCGCCGTCAACACCTTCTACCGCCCCTCGGCGCCGCGCTGGCAGGACGTCACGCGCTACCAGCAGCACGCCCTGGCCCACCACGCCCGCTTCACCGGTTTTGCCTACCCCTGGCCCCACATGACCGCCGTCGAAGGCGGCGGCATCATCGACGGGGGCATGGAATATCCGATGATGACGCTCATGGGCGATTACAACGAGCGCGGCGACGACGCCCTCTACTACGTCACCGCGCACGAGTTGGGCCACATGTGGATCCCGATGATTGCCGGCCCCAACGAGCGCCGCTTTAGCTGGATGGACGAAGGCGCCACGTCGTTCCTCGAAAACCAGACGCGCGGCGACTTCTTGCCCGGCCCCGACCATTTCGACGACGACCGCCAGAACTACCTGGCCGCCGCGCGCGCCGAGATCGAAGGCGAGATTCTGCGCTGGTCGGATTTTCACTACTCGGAGGCCGCCTTCGGCATCGCCAGCTACAGCAAGCCCGCCACGCTGCTGGTGGCCCTGCGCGGCCTGCTCGGCGAAGAAACCTTTCTGCGCGCCTACCGCGCCTTCCTCCGAGACTGGGCCTACAAACACCCCTACCCCTACGACTTCTTCAATGCCTTCGAGGCCGCCGCCGGGCGAGACCTCGACTGGTTCTGGGATAGCTGGTACGTCCGCACCTGGACGCTCGACCAGGCCGTCGGACGCGTGACGCAGCGCCAGGGCGAGGCCGAAATCGTCGTCGAAGACCGGGGCCGTGCGCCCATGCCCGTGCACCTGACGGCTACGCTCGACGACGGCCAAAAGGTGAACGTGAACCTGCCCGTCGACGTGTGGCTCCAGGGGCAGACCGAGGCCTCCGTGCTCGTCAAAGCGCCTGCCCGCGTCACCCGCGTCGAGATCGATCCGGCGCAAGACTTCCCCGACATCGACCGTTCGAACAACGTCTGGACGCGGTAGGCGGCAGCGCTGAGGGTCGCGCGGCGGCGTTTCGTGCAAATTTGGTGAAGGGGGGTTATATTTTAGCCCCTCATGTGTCTTGTATTACACGGGCGCATCGCACCCGTGTCTTCCCCTCTGCAAAAATAACGGAAGCGGCCGGAAGCATTGATAGGTTGTGTGGGGCGGCTGCCTCTTTTCACATAAAAGACCGGACCGTGCCCCGCCGCGCCGGGGCGGTCCCCAACGATCCATCGAACCATCAACGAGAGGTACGATCATGGAAGAACTCTGTTTGGACGATCCCGGAACCCTTTTCTCTACCAACCTGTGCCTGAGCGCGCTCTCGAAGAACATGGAGGGCCTGCTCGAACTGAGGGACCGCAGAGCGGAGGATTGCGGCGCCCCCAAGTGCAAGACCCTCAAGACCATTCACACGCTGGAGTTGGAAGTAGGCTCCTGGGAGTGCGACTCGAAGCTCGGCGAGCGCCTCAACGGCCGCTTCCTCGTCGAGCGATTGGTCACCGCCTATACCGACGCCGACGGCATGCGCCGGGGCGTGCACGCGGGCGACTTCACCTGGGAGGGTCCCGGCGTGGTGGCGCGCGGCCGGATGTCCGGCATGACCAACACCGGCACGCACCGCGATCCCGTGTTCGATCCGT
>JBFGTT010000035.1:0-12705 GCA_041565995.1 Rhodothermales bacterium | reverse complement strand
CCCGACGCCCTCAACACCGAAACCGTCGTCGTGCGGACGGGCACCTCGTTCGGCGAATGCCTGGGCTACTGCCGCCGCGAACTCGTCGTCGAGCGGACCCGCCTGATGCTGACGGCCACGAGCAACCGGAGCGGCGACCCGGACGTAGTCGCGCAGGGTCTCCTCGCGCCGGCCACGTGGGCGTCGCTGGCGCGGCACCTCGACGCCCTCGACCGCGTCGCGCCGGTCATCGGCTGCCCGGACTGCACCGACGGCGGGGCCGAATGGATCGAGGTCGAACGCGACGGCGCGGCCCGCAAGGTGACCTTCGAATGCGACGCCGACGTCGAAGCCCTGCGCCCGCTGCTCGACGTGCTGCGGCCCCTGCGCACGAGCCTCGAAGAAAACGCCGGCCTGCGCCCAGGCTGCCCGGGCGCCTCGCGCTAGCACATCGCGGCGTACGTTCACAGTAGGTTCGGCAGGACGTGAAACGTGAGGATGCCTCGCTGAGACGGTTCCACAGGTTATCTTTGGGATAGCCAGACTGCTCATCAACGACAGAGGTAGACGCTATGACGCAACGTAGATGGTTCGGCCTGATTATCGCATCCTGTGTCCTTTGCCTGGCCTGCGCCGCGCCGCGCCCGGCGGCTCTCAAGTGGGTCAAGCTCGGCGAGCGCACCGTCAACCACGCCCTCGACCGCGACGAGATCGCGGTGACCGTCAAAGAGGGCACCTTTCGCCAGATCCGGTTCGAGGTCAAGCGCCGCCAGGTCACGTTCCGCGACGTGAAGGTGCACTACGCCAACGGCGACGTGCAGGACGTGGAGCTGCGGCGGCAGATCCCGGCGGGCGGCCAGACCCGCGTCATCGACCTCGAAGGCAAGGACCGCGTCATCTCGAAGGTCGTCTTCTGGTACAACACCTCGCGCGTCCGGGGCCGCCGCGCCGTGGTGGAACTCTGGGGCCAGCGCTGAGGACGCCGCCGCTGCCGGTCAGCGCCCGCGCGTGGTGTCCGGCGGCGGCTCGGCGAGCACGCGGCGGAGGGCTTCGAGCTCGGCGCCGAAGGCCGCGAAGTCGCCGCGTTCGAAGGCTTGCTGGAGGCGGTTGAAGACCGCGCGCGCCTGCCGTAGTTCGGCGGGCGTGCCGCCTTCGGCCGCTACGGCGGCACCGGCTGCCGGAAGCGGCGCCATGCGCACGCCGAAGACCTCGGCCAGCGCCGCCTGGAGCGTCGGCTGCATGGCCACGCGCTCGCCGTAGCTGACGATGACGCGCTGCAACTGCGGGATCTCGGTGCCCTCGGCGATCAAAAATACCGGCTCGACATAGAGGAACGACTCGGCGATGGGCACGGCGATGAGGTTGCCCCGGATGACGCGGCTGCCGCGCTGGTCCCAGAGCGAGAGTTGCTGCGAGACCTCGGTGTCCTGGTCGATGCGCGACTCGACCTGGTTGGGGCCGTAGATGAGCTTTTCCTTGGGCAACTGGTAGAGCACGAGGTCGCCGTAGTCCGGAAAGTCGCACTTGGCGGCCACCCAGGCGATCATGTTGTCGCGGTTGGCGGGGGTCAGGGGGGTCATCAGCAGAAACTGGAGGCGGTCCTCGCCGGGCAGGCGCATCAGCAGGTAGTAGGGCTCCATCGTGGTTTCGACGCCGCCGTACTTTTCCTGGGGCTGCGTCCAGAGGTCTTCGTTGTTGTAGAAGACCTGCGGGATGGTCATGTGGTAGCGGCTGAGTTTTTCGAGTTGCACTTTGAAGAGATCCTGCGGGTAGCGCAGGTGGCTCCTCAGGTCGGCCGAGAGGGCGTCGAGCGGTTTGAAGAGGCCGGGGAAGGCCGCCTGGTAGGCGCGCAGGACGGGGTCGGCGGCGTCCATCACGTAGAAATCGACCGTGCCGTCGTAGGCGTCGACGACGACCTTGACGGCGTCGCGGAGGTAGTTGACCCCGCCGCGCACCGGCTCGGCGTAGGGGAAGGTGCGCGCGACGGTGTAGGCGTCCTGGACCCAGACGAGGCGGCCTTCGCTGAGGACGAGGTAGGGGTCGGCGTCGAGCTGCAGGAAGGGCGCTACGCGGCGGATGCGTTCCTGGACGCGGTTCCAGAACTGGATGCGGCTCTGCGGGGTGATGTAGTCGGAGAGCAGCAGGTTGAAATCGGCGAAGTACCAGGCGAAGAGCAGCTCGCGCCAGAACGAGCGTATCGGCACGCCGCCTTTGCCCTGGTAGCGGGTGTAGACGTTCTCGTCGCCCCGTGGATAGTCGAGTTCTTCGACTTTGCTGTTGACGATGCGGTAGTCGGGCACGCGTTCGCCGTAGTAGATGGCCGGCTGCGTGACCGTGAGGCCGGCCTCGGCCACGGGCGGCAGGTCCTTGACGAGCAGCGACGGGGTGCCTTCCTCGCCCTCCTGCGCCACCAGGTTCATCGCCAGGCCGTAGCCGTGGGTGTACTGCAGGTGGCGGTTGACCCAGGTGTCGGCGCGGTCGGGCAGCCGCTGGTCCAGCTCGCGCGCCGAGAGCATCACCTGGCGATAGCCGTCGGCCATCTGGTAGCGATCCACGTCCACGTTGTAGAACTGGTAGTAGGTGCGGATCTCCTGCAACTGGCGATACGTCAGGATGAGCAGGCGCGGGTCCCACAGGCGGATGTTGTCGATCGTGGGCTGGTTGGCGGCGATCTGTTCGAGCGTCAGCGTCTGCTCGACGGGATAGGAGCGTTCCTCGACCTCGTCGAGCTGGTAGGAGGCGCGCGTGAGCGTGATGTTGTATTCGAGGTAGGGCGTCTCGAGTTGCAACTCGTTCGGCTCGACGGAGACCTGCTGGATGAGCGCCGGGGCCACGAACAGCCCGACCACCAGCACGATCACGAAGAGCGCGCCGCCGGCCACCATCAGCCGCGTGCGGACGGCCCGCAGGTTGACGCCGATCCAGAGGATGAGCGCTACGGCGGCGCCCATGACGGTCCACAGCGCCGGGATGACGATGTGGACGTCGGTGTAGCCGGCCCCGAAGACGACGCCGCCCGGCTCGAAGAGCAGCGCGTAGCGGTCGAGGTAGTAGCCCCAGGTCCAGGCCGCCAGCAGCAGCGCCGCGCCGGCGGCCAGGTGTTGCACCACCGTCTTCGACATCGCCAGGCGTCCCTGCGCCAGCGTGATGCGCCCCAGCACGAAATACGCCAGGGCCGAGAGCAGCAGCCCCAGCAGGGCCAGGCCCGCCAGGCTCCCCTGGAGGGTCTCGACGAAGGGCAGTCGCAGCAGGTAGAAGCTCACGTCGTGCCCGAAGACGGGATCGGCGACGCCGTAGGGGGTGCTGCCGGTGAAGCGCAGCCAGGCGTCCCACTGCGCCGAGAACGAGAGGGCGAAGAAGAGGCCGAAGAAGACGCTCGCCGCCGCCGCCACGCCGCCGAGCAGGCGCCGCGTCAGTAGCAGCGAGCCGCCGCCGGGCAGGTGCAGCAGCGCGCTGCCGCTGCGCAGCGGCGTCGCCATCAACTCGCGCCGGACGACGAAAAAGTTGGCCGCGAAGAACCCCACCGCCGCCACCAGGCCCACGGCGAACAACCCGGTCTTGGCCAGCAGCAGCTTCCAGAACACGGCGCTGTAGCCCAGCGCCTGCATCCAGAGCCACTCGACGATGCGGTCCGTCACGCTCAAGAGCAGCAGCAACGCCACCAGGCCGAGGGTCAGCAGCAGCAAAAAGCGGGATCGACGCATGAGGCTCATGGATCTTCAGGCGTAAGACGTGGGGAGGCGGAAGGCGCGCGCCGGGCGGGGCGTCTCCCCGTCATACCGGGCGAACCGGCAAAAAGCTTCATCCGGCCCGGCACCTCACCGCAGCCGGAGGATTTCGGAGGCATCGGCGCGCGGCGGTCATCGGGGTTTCGAGACCGAGAGGCCGAGGTCCTCGGGAATGAGCGAGAACATGACGGCATCGGCGACGCCGTCGCCCTCGCGGAGGCGGTTGCGGAGGACGCCCTCGCGCACGGCGCCCAGCTTCTCGGCCACGCGCAGGCTGGCGCGGTTGCCCACGGCCACGACGATTTCGAGGCGCGTCAGGCGGAGTTCCTGAAAGCCGAAGCGGGCCACGAGGCGGGCCGCCGCCGTCGCCACGCCGCGCCCGGTGCACCCGCTCCGGACCCAGTAGCCCAGGTTGGCGAAGTTGTGCAGCGGATGGAGCGTGTTGAGGCCGCAGCCGCCCAGGTAATCCTGGCGGAGCACGTCGAAGATGCCGAAGGCGTAGTTCAGGCCGCCCTCCCAGGTTGCCGGGCGCGCGGCGATCCAGGCGGCGCTGTCGTCGCGGGTGTAGCCGCTGTGCAGCCAGGGCAGCCACCTTCCGACCTCGTCCACCGACGTGCGGGCGGCCTCGTAGAGCGCGTCGACGTCGTCGCGCCGGTAGGGCCGGATCATCACGGCGCCGTCTGACCAGATCGTCTGCATCGGCGTGGGGGAAAGCGCAAGACCTGACGTGCTTACGACGCCTCCAGCGCTTCTTTGGGGAACCAGGCCGGCTCCGGCGTCACGGTGGGTTCGGGCGGGGGGCCGGGGTCGCTCCAGCCCATCTCGGCCACGCGCATGAGCGGCGCGACGGTCATGCCGTCTTTGACGAGGATCTGGCACGAGAGGCGCACCTCGCCCAGCAGGCCCCGGTCTTTGAGCTTGGCGTGCTCGGCGCGGGTCATCGTCTCCGGCTCGCCCTCGACGAAGCGAACGCGGCAGGTGGTGCAACGGGCAAAGCCGCCGCAGCGGTGCCCGATGTCCACGCCGCAGCCCTCGATAGCCAGCACGAGGCGTTTGCCTTCGGGCACGTCACACGAACCGAATCCTTCGATGTTGAGCGTCGGCATAAGCAGCAGGGGTAGGATGGCAAGGGATGGGGGTCGGGTGAGGGAAATATCCGGCGCGCGCGGCACAAATGCGAGGCGCCGCGCGGGTTCCGGGCGATCTCAAGCGGGTTCGTCGCGCTGCGCAGTGGCCAGCTCGGCGGTGCGCTTTTTGAGGCCGAAGGCCAGCAGCATCAGCACGAAGGCCACCCCGGCGATAGCCAGGAACGCCGCGCCGTAGCCCGCCACGGCGTCGGTGCCGGAGGCCGCCACGGCGCCGATGAGCGCCCCGCCCATCAACTGCCCGACGCTGATCGACAGCGTGCTGATGCCCTGCCCCACGGTGCGCTCCTCGGCCCGCGTCTCGTTGAGCAGGATGTAGCTGAGCGCCGAGCCGAGCAGCGCCGCCAGCCCCAGCCCGATGCCTACCGACCCGGCGTAGAAGCAGAAACGCACCGCCGGAAAGAGGCCCACCGCCAGCAGCCCCAGCGTCAGGCACGCCGTGCCGGCCAGCACCACCGCACGCGAGCCCACGCGGTCGAGCACACGTCCGCAGAGCGGCGAGCCGACGGCCACGGCGAAGACCAGCGGCAGCAGCATGAACGAGGCCGCCGACTTGGTCACGCCGAAGGCCGCCACGGCCAGCGCCGGGAAGAAGATGAAGGCGGCTTCGGTCAGCCCGGCGCCGCCGGCCAGCAGCGCCGCCAGCACCACCTGCCGGTTGCCGAAGAGGCTCAGGCGCACCAGCGGGTCGGCGGCGCGGCGCTCGATGCGTACGAACAGCGGCAGCAGCACCAGCGCCAGCAGCAGCCACGGCCCCACCGCCGGCGAGACCAGGCTCGCCAGCAGCGCCGACGTGTCGATCCGGGTGATGGCGTAGGTCAGCGCCGCCAGCAATACGCCCAGCGTCACGATGCCGCGCGCGTCGAGCGGCCGGGGCGTCTCCGGGCGGGTGGCCGGCAGCCGCCGCGCCCCGACGAGCGCCACCACCACGGCCACCGGCACGTTGACCAGGAAAAGCCACGGCCAGCCCACCTGCAGCAGGATCCCGGCGATCATCGGGCCGAGGATGAAGGCCACGCCGTAGACGGCGCCGAGCACGCCCAGCGCCCGCCCCCGCTGCTCCGGCGCAAACGTGTCGCCGACGACGGCGCTGGCGACGGGGAAGATGCCCGAGGCCGCCACGCCCTGCACCGCCCGCCCGGCCAGCAACAGCCCGAACGACGGCGCCAGCGCCACCGCCAGCGAACCGGCTCCGAAGAGCAGCACGTCGAACGTGTAGACCCGCCGCCGCCCGAAAACGTCGGAGAGCCGGGCCATCAGCGGCAGCCCCACCAGGTTGAACAAGACGAACGTGGTGAAGACCCACGCGATGTCGCGCTCGCTGACGCCGAAGGCTTCCTGGATGGCGGGCAGCGCCGGCCCCACGATGGCAATGTCGAGCGCGGCCATGAGCACGCCCAGGAACAGGATCGGCAGCACGCGCCGCGCCGGGGTGGTCGTCTTATCGGTCAAAACGAGAACAACGGGTTGAAGGAATCTGGACGGTAAGTACAGTCACACGGGACGTTGGGGTTTGGCGTTGCGTGAAACGTAAAACGTGAGGGTGCTTCGCTTCGAGGTTGCTAAGGACTTCCTCACGTTTCAGGTTTACTTCGTCCGTCGCTTCGCTCGTGTCACGCATCCTGCACCCCCCAGGATTGCTGTGATTGTACTCAGAACCCATCGATGCGGCGGATCGCGAGCGAAGCGCCCCATTTTACGGGTCGGCGCCGCCACGCGCAAACCGCGCAGGCGGCAAACGCCTTTTATCAACGAATCTTCGGGAAAGCGATCCGGCCCGGCCTCAGGATCTACCGCGCTTCGGCGCCGGTAACAACGTATCTTCCGGATACGTTCACGCCACAGCCTCCTACCAGCCGTCTCTGCCCGATGCGCCCCCTCCGCCCCCTCGCCTGCGCCGTCGGCTTCGTCGCCCTGCTCGCCCTCGGATGGAACACGTGCGGGAGCGGCACCCTCAGCGGCCCCGCCCGCACCCCGCGCCCCGACGTGTGGCCCGGCACGGGCGCTTGGGCCGAGGCGCGCCTCGCCGACCTGACGCTGGAGCAAAAGGTCTCGCAACTGTTCGCCTCCTACGCCTACGGCACCTTCACCAGCGCCGACGACCCGGCCTACCGGCGCCTGGTGGACCTCGTGGAAAACTTCGAGGTGGGCGGCATCATCTTCTTCCAGGGCGATCCGCTCAGCCAGGCGGTGCTCGCCAACGACTTGCAGCAGCGCGCCCGCCTGCCGCTGCTGGTCTCGCAGGACATGGAGTGGGGCGCGGGGATGCGCCTCGAACACACCACCACGTTTCCGCGCACGATGGCCCTGGGCGCCACGCGCGATCCGGCGCTGGCCTACGCCGCCGGGCGCGTCACCGCCGAGGAGGCGCGGGCGCTGGGCACCCACCAGGTCTTCGCCCCCGTCGCCGACGTCAACAACAACCCGTTCAACCCGATCATTAACGTGCGCTCCTTCGGCGAGCGGCCCGCGCTGGTGGCCGAGATGGCGACGGCCTTCGTGCGCGGGGCGCAGGAGGGCGGCGTGCTCGCCACCGTCAAGCACTTCCCCGGCCACGGAGACACCGAGGTCGATTCCCACGCCGACCTGCCGGTGCTGCCCTTCAGCCGCGCCCGCCTCGACACGCTCGAACTCGTGCCCTTCCGCGCCGCCGTAGAGGGCGGGGTGATGAGCGTGATGTCGGGGCACCTGGCGCTGCCCGCCTTCGACCCGGATCGCCACGTGCCCGCCTCGCTCTCGCCGCGCGTCACGCAAGCCCTCCTGCGCGACGAATTCGGCTTCGGGGGCCTCATCGTCACCGACGCGCTGCGCATGCAGGGCGTGGCGAAGCACTTCGGCGTGGGCGAGGCCGCCGTGCGTGCCGTCGAAGCCGGCAACGACATGCTGCTGCTCTCCGACGACGAATACGCCGCGCGCCAGGCCGTTCTGCGCGCCGTCGAAACCGGCCGCCTGAGCGAAGCGCGCATCGACGGGTCGGTGCGGCGCGTCTTGCGGGCGAAAGAGTGGCTGGGCCTGTCGAAAAACCGCCTCGTGGACCTCGGCGCCGCGCGCCGGCACGTCGCCACGCAGCCGCACCAGGCCCTCAGCGAGACCATCGCCCGCCGCTCGCTGACGCTGCTGGGCAACGACGGCGGCCTGCTCCCGCTCCTGGGCCCGCCCCGCCGCCTCCTGGCCGTCACCCTCAGCGACGGCGACGACCCGGCGACGGGCCGCCTCTTCACGCGCGAACTGGCCCGCCGCGCCGACGCCGCGACGCTCGCCACCCGCCTGCTCGACCGCCGCTCCGAGCCGGACGACTACCGCCGCGTGCTCGACGAAGCGGCCGCCTACGACGTGATCCTCGTGCCGGCCTACCTCTACGTGCGCTCCGGCAGCGGGCAGATCGGCCTGCCCGAAGCGCAACGGGCATTTCTGGACGACCTCATCGCCACCGGCAAGCCCGTCGTGCTGCTCTCCTTCGGCAACCCGTACGTCGTGGTCGGGCTGAAGCAGCAACCGGCGGCCTACGTGGCGGCCTACGGCGCCTCCGAAGCCTCGCAGAAAGCCGCCGCGCAGGCCCTCTTCGGCGAGACCGGTTTCGAAGGCCGCCTGCCCGTGACCCTCCCCGGCCTCTACGCCTTCGGCGACGGCGTCCGCACCGAGCAGACGGCCCTGCGGCGCGGCTTCCCCGAAGAGGCCGGCCTGCGCAGCGCCACGCTGGCCCGCATCGACTCGCTCCTGCGTGCGGCCATCCGAGCTCGCGCCTTCCCCGGCGCGGCGGTGGCCGTCGGGCGCGGCGGCGTGCTCGTCAAACTCGACGCCTACGGCTACTTCACCTACGACTCCGAGCAGCCCGTCACGCCCGCTTCGCGCTTCGACCTGGCCTCGCTCACCAAGGTCGTCGCCACCACCACGGCGGCGATGCAACTCTACGAGCAGGGCCGCCTCGACCTCGACGCGCCCGTTGCCCGCTATCTGCCGTCCTTCGGGCAAAACGGCAAGGCAAACGTCACCATCCGCCAGCTCCTCTCGCACACCGCCGGCCTGACGCCCTTTCGCGCCTTCCACACGATGGGCGTCACCACGCGCCAGGCCGTGCTCGACTCCATCTTTGCCATCCCGCGCGACTATGCGCCCGGCGCCGCCTCCCGCTACAGCGACTTCGGGATGAGCACCCTCGCGCTCGTCCTCGAAAAAATAACGGGGCAGGACTTCGCCGCCTACGCCCGCGACCACGTCTTCGAGCCACTCGGCATGACGGCTACCGGCTTCCGCCCCGCCGGGCAGCCGGACACCTCCATCGTGCCCACCGAGGTCGACGCGACCTTCCGCCGCCGCCTCGTCCAGGGCGAAGTGCACGACGAGACGGCCTGGATCCTCGGCGGCGTGGCCGGGCACGCGGGCCTCTTCTCGACCGCCGAAGACCTGGCCCGCTTCGCCGCGATGCTCGCCCAGGGCGGACGCGCGGGCGGGCGCGCTTTTTTGAAGGAAGAGACGATCCGCCTGTTCACCGCGGCGGTCGATCCAACCCGGAAACAACACACGCGGGCGCTGGGGTGGGATACGAAGAGCCTGGAAGGCTACTCCTCCGCCGGGCAGTTTTTCGGGCCGAAGAGCTTCGGGCACACCGGCTTTACCGGCACTTCGCTCTGGATCGACCCGGACCAGCAACTCTTCGTGATCCTGCTGACCAACCGGGTCTACCCCACACGCGAGAACGGGAAGATCCGCGACGTGCGCCCGGCGGTGGCGGACCTGGCCTACCGCGCCATCGTCGGGCCGCCGGCGCTGCTACTTCCGGATGCGAAGCATTGAGAGGACGAAGGACGGACGACGATGGACGACCGATGAGGGGCGCAAGGGATCGCCGTTCGTCCGTCGTCGGTCGCCCGCAGCGTCGTGCAAAAATGTTGGGATCTCTGCTCCAGGCAAGCGCAGGCGAGCAACTTTTTCAGGATCTTTCGTACCTAGTACATCGCGGCGTACGTTCACAGTAGGTTCGGCAGGACGTGAAACGTAAAACGTGAGGATGCCTCGCTGAGACGGTTCCACAGGCACCTTCACGTTTTACGCATCGTGCAACTTGGTCGAGACTGCCGCCGACGTGTACTGGCAAGACCCCTCCACCGTGCGTGATTGCATTATGCCCTCGCCGTCCAGGCTCACACTCCTGCTTGCCGTCTGGTTGCTCGCGGCGCCGGCGCTGCCCGCCCGCGCCCAGCCGGCCCGCGCCCCCGACGACGACGGCTTCGCCGTCACCCCGCCCCGCCTCGAAGCCGACGTAGAGATTGACGGGGCGCTCGACGAGCCGGCGTGGCAGCAGGCCGCCCGCCTCGACGGCTTCTCGCAATACCTGCCCGCCGACGGACGCCCGGCGCAGCACGCCACCGAAGTCCTCGTCTGGTACTCGCCCTCGGCCATCCACTTCGGCATCCGCTGCCACGCCCCGCCGGGCGCCGTGCGCGCCACGCTGGCCGACCGCGACAAAATCGGCGGCGACGACTACGTGCAGCTCTTGCTCGACACCTTCAACGACCAGCGCCAGGCTTTCGTCATCGGCGTCAACCCGCTCGGCGTGCAGGCCGACGGCATCCTGCGCGACGCCGCCCGCAACGCCGGCATGCTCTCCTCCGACGCCAACGCCTACACCATCGACCTGAGCCCCGACTTCGTCTTCAAATCCAAAGGCCGCCTGACCGACTTCGGCTACGAGGTCGAGGTCCAGGTGCCCTTCAAGAGCCTGCGCTACCAGGCCGCCGAGGCGCAGACCTGGGGCTTCAACGTCATCCGCAAGGTGCAGCAGTCGGGCTACGAGAACACGTGGACGCCGGTGATGCAGGCCAACGCCTCGTTCCTGGCCCAGAGCGGCACCCTCGGCGGTCTTAGCGACCTGCGGCGCGGCCTCGTGCTCGACGTGACGCCTGAGGTCACTTCGACGCTCACCGGCGCCGACGCCGAAGACGGCTGGACCTACGGCGGCGGCACCCCCCAGGCGGGCGGCAACGTCCGCTGGGGCCTCACCAACAACCTGACGCTCAACGGCACCGTCAACCCGGACTTCTCGCAGGTCGAGGCGGACGTGGCGCAGATCCAGTACGACCCGCGCCGCGCGCTCTTCTTCCCGGAAAAAAGGCCGTTTTTCCTGGAGGGGATCGAACTCTTCGAGATGCCCAACCAGCTCATCTACACGCGCCGCGTGGCCGACCCGGCGGCGGCGGTCAAGCTGGCGGGCAAGGTGCAGGGCACCACGCTGGCGCTACTCTCGGCCCTCGACGCCCGCGCGACCTCGGCCACCGGCGACGATCCCCGCTTCTTCAACCTGCTGCGCCTCCGCCGCGACCTCGGCGGGCAATCGACCCTCGGCGCGGCCTACACCGACAAGATCGACGGCGACGACTACAACCGCGTCGCCGCCCTCGACGGACGGCTGGTGCTGGCCCAGACGTATGCCGTGACGTTCCAGGGCGCCGCCAGCTTCACCCGGCGCGGCGGCCGGCGCACCTCGGCGCCGCTGTGGCACCTGGCCGTCAACCGGGCCGGACGCGGCTTCGGCTTCAACTACGTCATGCGCGGCATCCACCCCGACTTCCGCGCCGAGAGCGGCTTCTTCAGCCGCGTGGGCATCGTCACAGCCACCTTCGCCCCCCGCATCACCCGCTTCGGCAGGCCCGGCGGCACGCTAGAGAGCTGGACCGGCAGCATCACCTTCGACGGCACGTGGGACTACGACCGCTTCACCGCCGGCAAGATTCCCAACGACGCCAAGCTCCACCTCAACAACTCGTTCAACCTCAAGGGCGGATGGGTGGTGGGCGGCTCGCTGCTCATCGAATCGTTCAAGTACCCCCCGGAACTCTACACCAACTACTTCATCGAGCGGACCGAGAACGGCGCGGTGGTCGATACCGTCGCCTTCACCGGCACCGACCGCCTCTCGAACCTGGACGTGGTGCTGACGGCCCGCACGCCGCGCTTCCAGCAGTTCTCCGGCAACGTCTTCGTCATCTACGGGCGCGACGAGAACTTCTTCGAGTGGGCGCCGGCGGACATCTTTTTCATCACCCTCAGCGCCGACTGGCGTCCGACCGAGCAACTGCGCGTCAACCTGCTCTACAACCACCAGCAGTACATCCGCCCCGACGACCGCAGCAACGTCGGCCTCCGCCGCGTCCCCCGCCTGAAGGTCGAATACCAGCTCACGCGCGCCATCTTCGTGCGCCTGGTGGGCCAGTACGACGCCAACTTCGTCGACGCCCTGCGCGACCACTCGCGCACCGACGACCCGATCCTGATCTTCGACGCGGCCACCGGCACCTACGCGCGCGCGCAGCCCGTACGCCGCAACGACTTCCGCGTGGACTGGCTCTTCTCCTACCGCCCCACGCCCGGCACCGTCTTCTTCCTCGGCTACGGCAGCAGCCTCGACGAGCCGGACGCCTTCCGCTTCCGCCGCCTCTCCCGCACGTCGGACGGCTTCTTCCTCAAGCTAAGCTACCTGATCCGGGCGTGACGACGACGGCGAAGAGCAAAGGGCTTGCCTCGTTCGACCGCTGCCTCCACTTACGCCGCCCAGATTTGGATGAGCACGGATAGAATAAACGCGGCGATAAAGAGGGCAATGATCAGCGGAATCTTCCACCTGAGGTCGCTCCGAAAGGCCCGTCCACAATGGCAGCACGTGGCCTCGTTGGCCGGCGACATCTTGCCACACTGTTTGCACAGGCGTCGGATGGCCGTCGGGTCACGGCCACACACGGTGCATACCCGCTCCCGAACTGCGCCCTGGCAGAATGGGCAGACCGTTGTCATGCGCAACGTGGTTGTTCGCTCCGGCGCGACGGGGGCTGCAATCAGTGCACACCCACCTGCGTGAT
>JBFGTT010000034.1:0-12716 GCA_041565995.1 Rhodothermales bacterium | reverse complement strand
GGCACCCGGGCACCCTCCGGCGGTTCGGCAGCCCTCGGCGGCGCGGCGGCAGGCGGGCGCGCCGCCGAGGGCGGAGCTTCCGCCGGGGCAGGCGCTTCGGCTACCACGGGCGGCGGGGCGGGCGCTGCCGGGGCGCGCGGCGTCGGCGGCGCGGTCTCCGGCTCGGCGTCCGGCGGCGGAGCTTCCGCCGGGGGCGGCGCTGCCGGCTCGCGCGGCGGTCGAGGCGGCGGCGTGCCCTCGGCGTCCGGCGCGGCGCGAACGGAAAGGGTGCGCGCAGGATCGACGGGCGGAAGGGCGGCGGGCGGCAACCCGACCTCCGGCTCGGCGGCAGGCGTCGTGGGCGGTGCTCCGGGCGCCTCCGCGCGCCGGAGCGGCCTGCCGGGTGTCTCCTGGGGCGGCACCTCCGGCGCGGCGGCGGACGGTGCCTCCTCCTGCCTCGCCGGCCCGCCGGAAGCGTCGTCGGCCGGCCACGGCTCGAACCGCACGGCCCGCCGGGGGCGGATCGCAGCATCCGGATGCAGACTCCGGCTCAGCAGGTTGCGCAGGTAGGTGCTCATCCGCCGATCAGGTTCAGGTAACGTTGCCGGCGCCAGGCGCTCATGGCCAGGATGTCGGCTTCGGTCCAGCCGTAGGCGGCGGCCAGCCGGTGTACGTCGTAGAGCAGCCGCTCGGCCCACGCCTCGATCTCCTTCCAGAAGTAGGAGACGATGTCGAAGGTGCTCTGCCAGGCGTGGCTGCAGGCCGGGCACGAGAGCGCCAGGCGCACCTCCGCCTGCGGATCGGCCTCGGCCATGGCGTCGATGACCGCCGCCGCCACGTCGTCGGGTAGCCGGGCGGCAGGCACGTCCTTGCCCCGGCGGCGCACCTGCACCAGGCAGCGTTCGAGCAGCGCCCGCTCGCCGCCGTCTCCTGCGTGCGCCAGGTCGAGGCTGTTGGGCAGGCGGAAGGCGACCTCGTAGCCGTCGCTGCGGAGCGAGAGTGTCGCGGGCGGCTCGGCGGCAGGCATCGCCAGCAGGTCGTCCGCCTCGAAGGCAAACTCCAGGGGTTCGCCGCAGCGGGGGCAGGCGGCCAGGCTGTCGAGCCGGGCGCCGAGGGTCCAGGCGCGCAGCCGCAGCAGGCGGGCGTCCCGCTGCCCGACCGGGAGCGCCGCCAGCGCCTCCGGCGGCTCGTCCGGGGCGGCGGCTTCGAGCAACAGCAACGCTTTTCGTACCGGCGGCTGCCCCTGCCCTCGCTCCCACACGGCCAACAGTTCCGCAGCAGAGAGGGAACGCATGGGCTCAGGCAGGCTCGGTGAAGCTCGGCTCGTCCGGCTCGGTCACGTCGTAATCCCGCTCCCAGCCCTCGTTTTCGAGCTTGAGGGTCTGGATGGCCACGGCCTCGCCGTTGGCGTCGAGGTCGGGCAGGGCCTGGTACTCGGAGACCCAGCAGCGGAAGACCTTGTAGGCGATGGCCTTCTGCCCGGCCTCGTTGTAGACCTCGATGATGACGTCCTTGCGGAAATCCTTGAGCGAGACTTCCGCGCCGAGGGCCGAGCCGAAGTTCCAGACCTTGTTGGCCCACTGCTCGAACTCTTGGTCGTGCGTGACGCCGCGTTCGAGCGTGATGGCGTCGTACTCGGTGCGGCCGGGCGACTTGCGGCTGGTGCTCGGGTCGCCGCCCTCGCGGTGCTCGACCATCTTCGTGGTGCGCTTCAAGGCGCCCACCTTGCTGACCCCGGCGACGTAGCGCCCGTCCCACTTGACGCGGAACTTGAAGTTCTTGTACGGATCGAAGCGTTGCGCATTGACGGTAAACTGGGCCATAGCATCCTCCTTAAGTTTCGATCTGCCCGGCGATCTGCTGGAGCTTGATGATGACGAATTCGGCGGGTTTGAGCGGCGCAAAGCCCACGACGATGTTGACGATGCCGTTGTCGATGTCGTTCTGCGTCGTCGTCTCCTTGTCGCACTTGACGAAGTAGGCCTCGCGCGGGGTGGTGCCCTGGAAGGCGCCCTGCCGGAACAGGTTGTGCATGAAGGCGCCCACGTTGAGGCGGATCTGCGCCCAGAGCGGCTCGTCGTTCGGCTCGAAGACAACCCACTGCGTGCCCCGGAAGAGGCTCTCTTCGATGAACAGGGCCGTCCGGCGCACGGGGATGTACTTCCACTCCGAGGCCCGCTGGTCGGCCCCGTCGAGCGTGCGCGCTCCCCACGATACGTTGCCGAAGACGGGGAAATTGCGCAGGCAGTTGATCGCCAGCGGGTTGAGCACTCCGTTCTGGGCGTCGGTCAGTTTGTATTCGAGCTTTTGCACGCCGCGCAGGCCGGCTTCGGTGCCGGCGGGTGCCTTCCAGACGCCCCGGCTGCCGTCGGTGCGCGCGTACAGCCCCGCCATCGTGCCGCTCGAAGCGATCAGGCGCAGCCGGAACTCGTTGCGCGGATCGGCGATCTGGGGCCTGGGGAAGTAGAGCGCGTCGTTGCGGTGGCGCAGCGAGGCGTTCTCGTCGAGCCACTGCTGGATCTCGTCCACCTCGTCGCGCGTGCTGTCGCTCTGGGGCACGTCGAGGATGTAGAAGGCGCGTTCGGCCTCGCAGAGGGCGATGGCGGCGGCGGCCACCTGCCCCGCGGCCGGGTCGGCCAGGCGCATCGTGTCGGGGATGCACAACAGGTTGAAGAGATCCACTTCGAGCAGCGCGTACATCCCCGTCCTGAGCAGTTCGCTGCCGATCAGGTCGGTGGCGCCGGGTAGGCCGCCGTCGTAGCCTACCTCGCGCAGGCCGTTGGGAAGGGCCTGCGCGCCCGCCGCCGACGAAGCGCCGAGTTCGTACTGCTGCACGTTGGATCGCCCGGCGTCGTTGATGCCAAGCGTCTGCGCCAGCGTGCCGACGGAGTCGGCGAACGTCAGCAGGTCGGCTGGATCGTCGGTGCCGGCCTTGATGCGCAGCATCTGCTGCGTTGAGGCGCTGCCGACGACCTCGACCGTCGCCTGGCTCAGTTGCGCGCTGGCCGCCCGCAGGGCACTCTGCAAGGCCGCCGCCAGCGCCGAGGCCGTCGTCGTCGGCACCGGGTCGACGGTAAAGGAGCCGGCGGCGTTGCCGTTGAGCGAGACGGCGATGGTGCCATTGGCCGGGAGGGCGCCCAGGTTCAGCGCGCCGCTCGTGGTGCCGGTCTGCGCCGGGCGGTCGGTGACGGCGGGGGCGCCCACCAGCGCCGCCACCACCAGCTTCGAGCCGTCGTTGACCACGTCGACGGCGTGCCGCGCGCTGGTAGCGTCGAGCACCAGGTTGCGGAAAACCTCGGTGGCGACGACCTGCTGCTGGCCGCTGACCGTGCCAAGCTCCGTCACCGTCAGGTTGAACGAGGCCGCCGGATCGGTGGTGTTGTAATCGATGTCGGCGCGGAGGTTATTGCCCCAGGCACCCTCGTTGGCCGCCGTGAGCCGAAGCACTGCCGTGCCGCCGGCGGCGTCTTGCACGTCGATGGCGGCGGCGTTCGGCTCGCCGTCAACCCCGCCGACGAGCGGAAACCGCTGCTCGTTGGGGACGTCGTTGGCGGCATTGAGCAGCAGCGTCGCCACGATGTTGCCGGTCGTGTCCTGCAGCGTGACGACGTCGCTGTCGTTGCCGGTGTTGGGCAGGATGCGCAGGCGGTCGTCGAAGACGTCGACGGTGGCGCCGGCCAGACCCGCGACGGCCTGGAGGCGCGTCTGCAATCGACCCGCGACCCCGCTGAGCGTGACGAGGTTGCTTCCCCAGGTGGCGGCGCTGCCCAGCACCTGCCCGTTGAGCAGCACCTCGAAAGGATTGTCTGGCTGCGCCGGAGGCGGGTCGGTCAATTGCCCGCCGGTGGTGCCCGTCTGGGCCGGGCGCGTCGCCGGTGCGCCGACCAGGCTGGCCGTCACGAGAGCCGAGCCGGCGTTGATCGTCGCGTCGGCGGTGGCGATGGTCAGGTCGCTGAAGGTCTCCTGCGTCGAGTTGTCCTCGGTGCTGACGGTCAGGTTGAACTGCGTGGCCTGGTTGGTGGTGTCGTAGTCCACCTCGACGCGCAGGTCGTTGCCGAGCACGCCGGGGTTGGCGGCTTCGAGGGTCAGCACGTCGGTGCCGCTGTCGTCTTGCAACGTGACGGAGGCCGTCGCCTCGGCTACCGGTGCGGCCACGCGCACGACCCAGGCCCGCGCGCCGCCGTTGAGGAAGAACTGCTGGATGGCGTAGGCGGCTTCGCTGTCGGCGCGCAGCCCGCCGAACTCCCGTTCGAAATCGCCCGGGTTGAAGATCTGCACGGCCCGGTTCATCGGCCCACGCGAGAAGTAGCCCAGGAAGGCGGCAATGGAGGTGGCGACTCCGGTGATGGTGCGGACCTCGCTGGGGATCTCCTCGATGTAGACTCCCGGATAGGTTGGCGTGATAGGCATGGCGCATCTCGGTTAAATGATGAACTTTAGAATGCGCCCGCTGCCGAGGCCGGCCGGGCCTGCCTGCCGGCGCGGGCCGCATCGCTTCTTTTATGGGTAACGGCACAGGACCGCCGCATCGATGCCTCTGGCGGCTCGGAGGAGCCGTAGCGGAACGCGCCTCGGAGATAAGGATGCGCTTGTCTGGGCGCCGGAGAAAGGCCACACCGTCCCGATCCTGCCGGCGCCGGAACCTTCTCCCCGACGCCGTAGCCGCCGGCCTTACTCTGTTTCCTGTACGCCGAGGCGGCTGCGTTGCTATCGTGACATTTCGGAAGGCGTTGGCGCGCCCTTACGGTTTATCCAGGGTCTACGGGTACACGCTCCGCTATTTGAAAAAACCCTCTTGAAGCCAAGCGAAAGATGCAAACGTGAGGGGAGCATCGAGGGAGTACCTGCCTGTTATATAGGCTACCCTTTTCAATAATTCAAGCGCTCCGCAGGCGACGCCGCAGTTTTGCAGGATAGTCACGATCCGGGCAGGGTGAGCGCGTCCTGGCTACGTCTTGCGCACGTAGGTCACGAACCGGAAGCCCTCGCGCCGGTCCTCGGCGGCGACCTCGAAGACGGGGCCGACCAGGTGCTCGAACGCCGGGAAGAACGTGTCGCCCTCGTAGCGGCCCTCTACCAGCGTCAGCTCCAGGCGGTCGGCCAGGGGGAGGAACTGCGCGTAGATCCGGGCGCCGCCGCCGATGAAGATGCGCGCCTCCTGGGCCAGCGCCGCCATCGCCTCGTCGACGGAGGCGTAGGTCTCAACCTCCGGATAGTCCGCGAACGGCCCCTGCGAGGTGAGCACGACGTTGCGGCGCTGCGGCAGCGGCCCGCCGAACTGGTGCAGAATCGACTCGAACGTCCGGCGGCCCATCAACAGCGGGTGCCCGGTGGTGAGCCGCTTGAAACGCTGGAGGTCTTCGGAGATGTGCCAGGGCAGGTCGCGGTCCTTGCCGATGACGCGGTTCTCTTCGGCCACCGCCGCAATCAGGACGATCTCAGGCATCCGCCGCTTCCCCGTCGTCACATGTTTTCCCAGTATTCTTCGGGCATGTCCTGGGCCAGGGCGAGGGCGCCTTCGGCGCCGGCGTAGAGCGGGTCGTCCACCGTCGTGACTTTGTAGGGGCCGTACTCGGCGAGGGCTTCTTCGAGCGCCTCGGCGATGCCCTTGATCTGGCTCCCGCCGCCGGCGAGGTAGAGGTTCTTGCGCACGCGCTCCTGGAAGTCCGGCTCGTAGCGCGCGATCAGGTCGATGACGGTCTCGGCGATGGGCGGCAGCAGGCTCTCGCAGGCGGCCTTCAGTTCCTGGGTGATGTCGTGCGGGGTGAACTTGCCCTCGACGGGCACCTTCACCTGGACCTTGCCGTTGGCCTTGCCGACGAAGCCGTAGCTCTCTTTGAACTGCCGCACGAGGGTCTCGCCGAAGCGGGCGGTGGGATAGCGCTGCGCGAGCATTTCGTAGAGCTGGCGGTCCACGTAGTCGCCGGCGGTCACGAGCGTGCGCTGGTCCTCCTCGCCGGGCATGGTGCCGTGCATGACGCAGAAGTCGACGGTGCCGGCGCCCACGTCGATGACCATGGCGTTGTTGAGCGCGCCGAGGCTGTAGGCCACGGCGAACGGCTCGGAGACGACCATCAGCGTGTCGGCGTATTCTTTGACGGCGTCGCGGATGGCGAGTTTGTTGACCTTGAGGGCCTCGGCGGGCACGCCCACGGCGGCGTAGATCTTCTGCCCCCGCCCCGCGCCGACCAGGTCGATCAGGTGATGGATCAGCGCGCGCACGGCTTCGAGGTCGCGCGGGGTGCCGTCGCGGATGACGCCGCGTTCGAGGGGCCGCACCAGCTCGACCGAGAGACGGTTGTTGAGGGCGTCTTCGCCGAAGAGGATGTCCTTCTTGAGCAGCTTGCGGGCGATGAAGTCGCGGGGCCAGCCCACGTAACTCTCGACCCACTTTTTCTTGCCGCTGCTGGTGGCGATGGCGCTGCGCGAGGTGCCCAGATCGATCCCGATGTATAAAATGTCGTCGGCTTGCTTAGGGGTCTTTTTGGCTGCCATGTTCGGTTGCTCGTTGCGTTGATTCGCTCGTGTCCGGATGCAGGTAGCCCAGGATGCCCGCTTCGAGGGACATCGCCAGGTGTTCCCGGTGTTGGGGGGTGTTCAGCTTGGCTTCTTCGGCCCGGTTGCTGATGACGGCCATCTCGGCCAGCACGCTGGGGACCTGTACGCCCAGCAGCACCACGAAAGGTCCCCGCCGGACGCCCCAGTCGCTCACCTGGCTGTTCACCCGGCGCATATTACGATAAAGTGTCCTTTGAATCGAGGAGGCCAGCAGTTTTGATTCCTGGAATTTCATCGTATCGCCGATCTTTTCGAGGCTTTCGCGGAAATCGGCCATCGAAAAGTCGGAATCCTGGTTTTCGAGGCGGGCCAGGTGCATCGCCTGGGCGTCGGCCTGGAGGCCGAAGTAGTAGGTTTCGACGGAGGTGACGCCCTCGGCGGGCAGGGCGTTGACGTGCAGGGAGATGAACAGGTCGGCCTCGTGCTCGTTGGCGAAGGCCACGCGTCGGCGCAGCGAGACTTTGCGGTCGTCCTCGCGGGTCATCAGCACGCGCAGGCCGCGCCGTTCGAGGCGGCGGCGCAGGCGGCGGGCTACGTCGAGCGTCACGTCTTTCTCGCGGGTGCCCTGCGGCCCGAGGGCGCCGGGGTCCTCGCCGCCGTGGCCCGGATCGATGACGATGGTGCGCACCTGCAAGTTGAACAGGTTGGCGATGGGCACCTCGGCGGCCAGGCCGGGGTCGTCCGGGCTGCCGAACTCGCGGGCCATGCGCTCGGCGGCGGCCTCGGGGTCGCCGAGTGTCGCGAGGGCGCCGGCTTCGGCGGGTTGCTTCGCCTGGATCTCCTGCCAGACCTGGAAGCCGGCCGCCGCCACGAGCACGCCGGCCAGCAGCAGGGTCGCGCGCAGGCCCCAGCGCGCCCGCCGGGAGCGGCCCCTGGCGGCCTCGACGCGCTTGTTGACGATCCGCAGGTTGTCTTCGTAGACGCCCCGCAGGATGTCTTGCCGGCTGGCTCTTGTACCGAGGTCAAGCTTCATCCCTTCGTCCCATGTAAACTGCGCCCGGGCTGAAACATACGTATGTTACGCAAAAAAAGGATGGAAAGAAGCCCTCTGCGATAGTATCGGCGTTTTCCCCTGCTTCAATAGCCGGCGGGCGGCATCGTTCCGAAGCGCCGGGCCTACACCGCCACCGGCGCCCTGATGGCCTCGTGGTGCCGGTAGTTCAGCAACTCGAAATCGTCGAACCGATAGTCGAAGATCGACGGCGGCCTCCGCTTGAGCACGAGCGTAGGCAGCGGGTACGGCGTGCGCGTAAGCTGCTCCGCAACCTGTTCGAAGTGCGTGTTATAGACGTGCGCGTCCCCAATTGTATAAACGAGTTCGCCCACCGCCAGGTCGCACTGCTGGGCCACGAGGTGCGTCAGCAGGGCGTACTGGGCGATGTTGAAGGGCGCGCCGAGGAAGAGGTCGTTGGAGCGGACGTAGAGGTGGCACGAGAGGCGGCTGCCGCCCACGTAGAACTGGAAGAAGAGGTGGCACGGCGGCAGCGCCATCGCGCCGAGGTCGGCCACGTTCCAGGCGTTGACGAGGTGGCGGCGCGAGTCCGGATTGGTCCGGATGCCCTCGACGAGGCGGGCGATCTGGTCGATCTCCTGGCCGTCGGGGGCCAGCCAGCGCCGCCACTGCTTGCCGTAGACCGGCCCCAGCTCGCCCCACGCCGGGTCGATCTCGCCCTTGAGGAGTTTGCCTTCGAAGGCTTTGACGCGCGCGCGCCAGCCGTCGGCGTGCGGATCCGCCTCCAGGCCGTGCGCCTCGAAGTAGTGGCGCGCGGGCCAGTCGCTCCAGATCGAGATGCCCTTTTCGACGAGGGGCAGGATGTTGGTGCCGCCGCTGAGGAACCAGAGCATCTCGTGCGCCAACCCGTAGAACCACGTCTTCTTGGTGGTCACCAGCGGGAAGCCGGCTTGCAGGTCGAACCGCATCTGGTGGCCGAAGACGCTCCGGGTGCCCGTGCCGGTGCGGTCGGCCCGTTCGATGCCGTTTTCGAGGACGTGGCGGAGCAGGTCGAGGTATGGCTGCATGGTCGGGGAGGCTGGGCCGTGAAGGCAGGAACGCAGGCGTGCCGGTCGCCGTTTTTCGCTTGCCCATGCGGCAGTAGGAAATAGAAATCAGGAAATGGTGGGACTTGTTTCAACCCTCCCGTTTTTCTATTTCCTCGTTCCCAATAACCGTTCTCCATTTCCCCATAACGAACGATGGATCCGAACCTTCACCAGCGGCAGGCCATCAACCACCTCAACAAGGTCCTCTCCTACGCGCCGTTCGTGGCCCAGGACGGCAAGGCGACCGTCCACCTGACCGTCGAGGACTGGCACGTGGTGGCCGACGCGCTCTTCCGCATGGACACCCCGCGCGAGATGCTGCCCGAGGCCATCCACGCCTACCGCCTCGTCAAAGACAACCGCACCATCGAACTGACCACCGACGCCTACCTGATCGAACTCGAAACGTTTTAGCTTCTTCGCCTGGACGGGCTAGTTGGCGTGGGCGCGCAGGTCGAAGCGGGGGATGAAGACGCGGAAACGCTCGCCATCGGGGCGTTCCATCGTGTAGTAGCCCTCCATGGCGCCTTCGAAGGAGGTCAGCACGCTGTAGCTGCTGTACTGGTGCACGCCGCCGGGCGGGATCAGCGGCTGCCTGCCGATGACGCCTTCGCCCTCGACCTCCTGCACCCGCCCGGCTTGTTCCTCGATGCGCCAGTAGCGCCGCAGCAGTTGCACCTCGACGGCGCTGTGATTCTCGATCCGGACGAAGTAGCCGAAGACGAAGCGCTTCTCGAAATAATCCGACTGGCTGTCGAGGTAGACGGGGCGCACCGTCACGGTGATGTCTTCGGTGGTGGAGATGTACGGGACCATGTTTGGAAACTGCTCGAATGGCGGCGGTCAGTTTTTCATCAGGGCGGCCTGGTGCACGGCGCGGATCTGCTCGGCGGTCGTCACCAGCTTCTCGACGCGTTGCTGGCAGACGGGGGCGTCCCAGCGGCCGCCTTCCTTGAGCGCGCTGCCGACGATGAAGCCGTCGGCCAGGTCGTAGAAGTCGCCGTAGTTGTCGGCGGTGGTGCCGCTGCCGACGAGCACGGGCAGCGTGGTGGCGCTGCGGACGGCGCGCAGGTCGGCCAGGGCCGGCGCCTCGCCGGTGTGGGTGCCGGTGACGACGACGGCGTCGGCCTGGTGCAGGGCCATGCCGCGGGCCAGGTCGGCGATGGAGAGGTCGGCGGTGAGCGCGTGCGCGGCGTGCTTCTTGCGCACGTCGGCGAAGACCGGCAGGTCGTGGGCGCCGATGGCGTGGCGATAGCGCAGCACGGCGCCCGCCGAGGCGTCGGCCAGGCCCTTGTCCGCCACGTGGGCGTGGGTCCAGCCCTCGGCGCGGATGAAGTCGCACCCGGCGGCCTGCGCCACGGCCAGCGCCGTCTTGTTGCCCTGGAAGAGCACGTGCAGGCCCACCGGCGTGTAGCGCGCACGGCGCTTGACCGAGTAGGCCACGCGCGTCAGAAAAGCCGCCACCTCCGGCCCCATCTCGCGCTCGTGCACGCACGGAAAGTCGTACATGTTCTCGATCAGGATGCCGTCGACGCCGGCGCGCAGGTAGACTTCAGCCTCGGCCACCGCGCGTTCGACGGCGCTCTGGATGCAGATGAAGCCCGGCACCCCCGGACTCGGCCCGGTGTGGATCATCGCGATGAGCGGCCGGGGCTTCTCAAAGAGCGCACGAAAGGCGACAGGCATGGCGATCCGGCAACGGTGGGTGGGAGGTGCAGCAGGGCAGAGCGAACCCCCGAACGGAACAGGTTAACCTGCCAGGAAATGACGCTGTTCCGTTTCACGTTTTACCAGCGGAATCAACCCCGGCACTGCAGCGTTGCAAGAGTTGCTATTGAACGGATTTCTCCCGTCATTGACGCCACCTGCACGGCCGCCTACCTCCCGAGAGCGTATGAGCGTTCAGTCTCCCGAAAAAACCGTCCAGGCCCTCGCCGAGGCCACCATCCTCTTCGCCGGCGACTCCGGCGACGGCATGCAGCTGACCGGCTCGCAGTTCACGCTGGCGACGGCCTTCGCCCAGAACGACCTCGCCACGCTGCCCGACTTCCCCGCCGAGATCCGTGCCCCCGCCGGCACCACCTACGGCGTCAGCGGCTACCAGCTCCACTTCGGCTCGGTCAACATCCGCACCCCCGGCGACGAGGTGGACCTGCTCGTGGCCATGAACCCGGCGGCGCTCAAGGTCAACCTCGACCGCGTGCGACGCGGCGGGGCCATCATGGTCAACGTCAACGCCTTCACCCGGCGCGACCTTGCCCTGGCCGGCTACGACGCCAACCCCCTCGACGGCGACGCGCTGAAGGACTACCAGGTCTTCGAGGTCGAACTGACCAAGCTGACCCACGAAGCCCTCAAAGACAGCCCGCTCGACAAAAAGGAGATCGACCGCAGCAAGAACATGTTCGCGCTCGGGCTGGCGCTCTGGCTCTACTCGCGCCCCATCGAGCCGGCCCTCGAATGGCTCGAAGGCAAGTTCGGCAAGAAGCCGGAGATCCGCGACGCCAACGTCCACCTGCTCAAGAAGGGCTTTCACTACGGCGAGACGACCGAGGACTTCATCGTCCGCTACGAGGTGCGTCCGGCCCGCCTCGCGCCGGGCACCTACCGCGCCATCCGGGGCGCCGAAGCCATCGCCCTGGGCCTGGTGGCCGCCAGCCGGCGTAGCGGCCTGCCGCTTTTCTACGGCTCCTACCCCATCACGCCCGCCTCCGACCTGCTCCACGAGCTGAGCCGTCTGAAAAACTTCGGCGTGATGACCTTCCAGGCCGAGGACGAGATCGCCGCCGTCGGCGCGGCCCTCGGCGCCAGCTTCGGCGGCAGCCTGGGCGTCTGCGCCACCAGCGGGCCCGGCCTGGCCCTCAAGGCCGAAGCCATCGGCCTGGCCGTGATGACCGAACTGCCGATGGTGGTCGTCGACATGCAGCGCGGCGGCCCCTCGACCGGCCTGCCCACCAAGACCGAGCAAAGCGACCTCTTGCAGGCCATGTACGGGCGCAACGGCGAGGCGCCGCTGCCCATCGTTGCCGCCTCTACGCCGGGCGACTGCTTCTTCGCCGCCTACGAGGCCTGCCGCATCGCCGTCACCTACATGACCCCCGTCATTCTGCTGGCCGACGGCTACCTCGGCAGCGGCTCGGAACCCTGGCGCCTGCCCAACCTCGACGCCCTGCCCGCCTTCCACGTTGCCTTCGCTACCGGAACCAACCGCACCGTCGATGGCGAGGAGGTGTTCCTGCCTTACGTGCGCGATGCCCAGACGCTGGCTCGCCCCTGGGCCAAACCCGGCACGGCGGGCCTCGAACACCGCCTCGGCGGCCTGGAAAAGCAGGACGAGACGGGCAACGTCTCCTACGACCCGGAGAACCACGAACGGATGACGATGCTGCGCGCCGAGAAAGTCGAGCGCGTGGCACGGCTCATCCCGCCCACCGCCGTCTTCGGCCCCGACAGCGGCGACCTGCTGGTCATCGGCTGGGGTTCGACGAAAGGCTCCATCGAGGCCGCCGTCGAGCGGGCGCGGGGGCGCGGGCTGAAGGTCAGCAGCGTCCACCTGCGCCACCTCAACCCGCTGCCGCCGGACCTGGGCGAGATCTGCAGCCGCTTCGAACGCCTGCTGGTGCCCGAGATCAACAACGGCCAGCTCGTGCGGCTACTGCGCGACCGCTTCCTGCTGCCGTTCATCCCGTTGAACAAGATCCAGGGTCAGCCCTTCCGGCGCAGCGAAATCGAAGCCCGCATTTTTTCTCTGCTGGAGGAAAAATAACGCCCGTTGAACCTCACCTTTTCCCGAAATGGCTGACGAGAAAGAGCAACCGCGCCACGAGCACGAGCAGCCGAAGGCCGTCAAGCCCGCCGTGCCGCCGGGGTCGAAGCTGCCGCCGGGCGCCGACGGCGCCGGCAAGCAGCCGAAGGCCGTCAAGCCGGCGGGCAAAAAGCCGGCGATGCCGCCGGGCGCCAGGCCGGTGGGCAAAAAGCCGGCGATGCCGCCGGGCGCGAAGCCGGCGGGCAAGAAACCTGGATCAGTTCGTTCACCGTGACGTTGTCTTTCCAAACCTCCATTGCCAAACAGCGGGTCAGCATCCAGACCCCGGCTTTCGCGGCATTATACGAGCTGTTTCCGCCGCGGGCCTGATGTC
>JBFGTT010000033.1:0-12874 GCA_041565995.1 Rhodothermales bacterium | reverse complement strand
CCGCGTCGAGGCGGAACGTCCCGTCGGGGCCGGTGGCGTCGCCCGCCGTGGTGCCCTCAAGGTAAACGCTGACGCCGGGCAACGGGTCATCGGCGGTTTCCTCGATCACGACACCCTCGACGGCTCCCTGCTGCGCGAGCGCGAGCGCGGGCGTAAACCAAAGCACGGCCAGCAGCACGAGGCGTCGCTTCCAGCACAAAGCGTCGGTACACATACAGTCGCGAGACTTCGTTGGGGGATGTAGGACGGCATCGGGGGAGAAGGTACATCCTAATTTAGACTTAGTCTAGATAGAAATGTGACGGGATCAAAAAGATTCCGCGAAGCGGTCCGCCGTGAGCGGGACGTATGGAGGTATAGCCGTGTGGAGGACGAGAAGCTTTTTCGTCCCCTCGTCCACGCGTCCACACGTTCATACCGTAGGCTTCCCTACCCGCCGAGCGGCTCGTTGAGGTCGGCCTGGATCACGTCCGGATTGACGCGGATGACGACCTTTTCGCGCAGCAAGTCGTAGGCCGCGTCGAAGGCGTCGCGCTGGCGTTCCTGCATCATCATGGCGCGGGCGCGCGAGGTGTCCATCAGCGCGGCGGTGCGCCGCCCGGACAGGCGGATGATGTGGTAGCCGAAACTCGTCTCGACCAGCCCCGGCGCCACGTCGCCGGAGTCGGAGAGGGCGAAGGCGGCGTCGGCAAAAGGCTCGACCATGTCGGCCCGGCTGAAGAAGCCCAGGTCGCCGCCGCGCGCCGCCGAGCCGTCGGTGCCGTAGCGAGCGGCCATGTCGGCGAAGTCGGCCCCGGCCTTGATGCTGTCGAGCACGGCGTTGGCCTGCCTGACGACGGAGTCTTTCCGGACGGCTTCGGGCACGCGGAAGAGGATGTGCTGAGCGCGCACCTGCTGGGCCTGCTCCTGCCGGAAAGCCTCGAGTTCTTCGGCGGTGGGCTGCTTCGCCGCTTCGACCATCTGCTCCTGCATCTGTTGCAGGCGCACCTCTTCGGCGATGGCGCTACGTAGCGAGTCCATCGTGATGCCGCGCAGGCCCAGCACCTGGTCGAGTTCTTCCTGGCTGCCGAAGTTGTTGCGAATCATGACGATCTGCTCTTCGACGAGGGCGGTGTCGGGCTGCAGGCCGAGGCGCCGGGCCTCCTGGCCGATGAGGTGCCGCCGGATGAATTCTTCGGCGATGCCCCGGCGGAGCTGGCGTTGCTGCTCCGGGTCCATCGCTACGGCGGGCACCTGCTGGATGAAGCGGTTGAACTGCTCCTGAAAGACCTGCGTGGTGAGCGTGTCGCCGCCGCCGCCATCGGTCTCGATGATGAGCGCATAGGTGGAGTCGGTGATGGGCGGCCCCATCCGGTAGCCGCCTTCCTCCGCCGTAGCAGCGTCGGTCTTGTCGCCGCCGCAGCCGGCCAGCACCACGAAGAGCGCCGCGAGCGCGGCAAGCAGCCCGCGTTGGATTGGTTGATGCATGAAAAGTCTCCTTGATTGCGTCGATGAGGGTGCGAGCCGGGGGCGCCTCGGAGCGCGCGGCCCGGTTGCCTTCTACCGATGGAAGCGCGCCAGGGTCCGGGCGGCAAGCCGCCACCCTTGCCGTAGCGCAACGCGCTGAAACCCGATGCGGATGGCGCTGTTTCAAGCTTTAATGAACGCGAAACCTGCGCCGCGCCGCGACGTTTAGCCTCCTCCACGTCCGCTACCGTGCCGCGTTCGTCTAGGGGTCTAGGACGCCGGCCTCTCACGCCGGTAACACGGGTTCAAATCCCGTACGCGGTACCCCCGATAAACCCCGTTTTTGGCCAGAAAAGCCGAATTCGGGGTTTTGCTTTTTCGTAATTGTCCGGCGCTGGGGGCCGTGTTGGACAAGATCGGGGGTAAGATGGGGGTTAATGTCCTACGGTGGAACGGACGCGCAGGGAGCGTCTACGAGGGCGCCGATCTGATCCGGAGCTTCCAGAGGCTATCCCCCGGGCATATTACGTCCATGACTTCTGATGAAAAGCGCCGTGAGTTCCTCAAGGGCAGTTATTTGTTCCTCGTAGGGAGCAGAACGGCCGAGTTGCCTTAATTCAGCACGCACCTCTTCCGTGATGGCTTGACGTTTCTTAAAAAAGCGCGTCAACGTCTCATACGGTTCGACAAGCGAGTACGCTGGAATGACAACGCGAATCCGGTTCTCGGGGGCGAGCGCTATGATTCGATTGCAGCTTTTGTGCTGCTCTTGCAGAAGCGCCGACTCAAGCACAAAGTTCGATTCGACGTAGACAGTCACCTTACACCATGGCTTGAATCTCTACTCTGCCCCCCCGAATTGCGCCGAGCAATCCGGAGGAGTGCAGCCACTGACCGTTCTGAGATAGAGCGGATTGATCGTAGCTGCTAGTGAGCTTTTCTAACCACGCTGAGATGGCAAGTTCGAGGCCGCTCCCCGTGACTGTTTGACTCGACGTACCAGCTCGGTCAAAGTATGGTCTCAGTGTTATGTCCTGCTCCGCTCGCGAAGGTACTCTGTTGCACAGCCTTCGATGATTCGGCGAGCCTCCTTCTCAGGCATATAACTCGCCTCAAAGGGCGTGCTCCCATACTCTCCCTCCCGGAAGAAACCATAGGCCGCCCCTCGTGCTGGCGAGTCAATTTCGACTGGGCTTACGTCAGCGTGCTCAGAGATGGAAAACGTCCAGCGTTGATATCGAGAGCGAAAATAAAATCGGTGGCCGGCGACCGTCCCTTCCGCTTGGACGGGTGCCATGCCACCGAGGTAGTCGAACTCTAGAGAATTCTCGCTCATTGGCTTTGTCCATGTCATGACGTTTGTTCAATGCCGTCAAAGCCTGACCTCGGCTCATATGCAAAACAGATAAAATCCGGCTCACCTTGCTGATCCAATCGAGTCAAGCTACAGACAATGTGTTGGTTTGGATCATCGTCGTTGCGACAGCCGACACAGAGGGCCGGTTTAGGAATCAGGTTGGGATTGAGTTCCGTGCCGTCGTCATCGAAGTAGGGCATGAGACAGCTCTTTTCTGTTCAAGGGCATAACGATCGTCCTCCGCTTCCGGGATCATGCGGCCCGAGCGAGGAAACACCTCCAAGCGGCGCGTGGCCTCAAAGATCTTCTCCTCGAAGCGCTCCGCATAGGAAGAAGAGACGTCACGGTAATAGTCCGTGATCGCTTCGAGATCGTTGCGCGCCTGCGAACTTCATCGAATCGATGCCATGTTACTGTGGCCTCGATGCCGACCGGCGCTCGCGGAAATACGCCTCGACTTCGTCCTGCGTCATCGTCCGACCTTCGGCTGCCTCCTTGAGGCCCTGCTCGATCTTGTGCAACACGAAGAGGCGTTCGAAGGCGTCATCGAGCGTGGCGTCCTCTGGAAGATCAGAGACGGCACGGAGGATTTCGGCTTTTGTGATGGTCTGCAGCATAGCAAATGAAGGTAAGGTTCTCTATCGAACCCAAACTCTGACTTCAAGTTCTCAAATATCCCTCTTTGTGACTGCATAACGGGTAACATGGAAAGAGGACGCCTGCACCACGGTGAGGTGCTCGTCAACCGGGTGTGTGTGCGGTGGCACGATGGTGCCGGGGAGTTCGCGGATGCGCATCACGAAGGGCTGGCCCAGGGAGTCGGGGTGGCCGTAGAGGATCTGGGCGTCGCCGGCCAGGGGCCCGAGGGGGACGATGCGCGGGGTGCGGAGCGAGCCGGCGTCGGGGGTGCCGGTGATGCCGGTGGCCGCTCCGAAGGCGGAGCGCGTCTCGGAGGCGTTCTGGTCGTGGTCTTGGTGCGGGTCCGGGTTTGCGGTGCAGGCGGCGAGGGCCAGGAGGCAGGCGAGCGACGCGTACCGTCTCATGGTGTACCTCCGCGTGGGGAGTCTAGGATGGGTGTGTGGGAGGATGGGCGGATGGGCGGGTCGATGGCTGAGGCGCTGCGCTTGCAGGCAGGCGGCATGGTACGGCGAAGCGTGCTGAGGCGCAATACCCGCGGTCGGCGCCCTATTGGGGGCTGGCGGGCTGGCTCACACGACATCTGCTTAAAGCGTTGTACTATGTAAAGGATGGGCGTCTGGGGATATGGGAGGACGGAAGATCGGAAGGTCGAGGGTGGAAGAAGCGTGCCTATCAAGCCTTCATTGTCCGCTCGCGCGCTCTCGGCGGGCAAGGCGGGGTCTGTTAGGCACGCTTAATCGTTGAGGCCGGCGCACGATTCGAGCAATGCCTTCAGGTGCTGCACGAACCGGGCCACCGGCGCGCCGTCGATCACGTCGTGATCGAAGAGCAGCGTCGTGCAGAGATATTCCCGGATTTCGATGCGATCGCCCACCACCCCCGGCTTTCTGGCAATGCTGCCCAGGGCCAGGATCAACGGATGCATGCCGACCGGAATGGCCCAGCCGTAGGCACTCCCTTTGCCGAGACGGCCTGCGGAGGTTACCGCGACGGTCCCCATCGTTTGCTTGGCAAAGAAGGGATCCCGGGTGAGTCGCCGCCAGAGGAGAAGATGCCTCAGCAATCGCGGCATCCTGGCGAACAGCCTGGCGGCGCGCCTCTGCTGACGTGCACCGATCTGGACTGCGTCTTGCTCAAGCGGTGCTTCTTGCGCGGCCCGCAACTCGTCGTGAATCTGGCGGACGCTCTTTTCGTTGGCTTTTCTGACGACGTAGGGCATGGGCAGGGTGTCGGCCCGGCGGTCGCTGCGGTGGTCGACGGATCGTTCCACGATCACCGCGACGTCGACATCGTCAAAAAGAATCAGCTTGCGGCGCCCTTTTCTTACGGCGTGAACGGGCTTATGGGCGCTTACGGCCTGGCCGACACACCGGGTTACCCATCCGGTGAAGGAGATCCCCTCGCCCGTTTCGGCTTTGAGCGCGCGCAGCCGTTTGCGGCTCTCGGTCACGTCGATTTCAAAGAGGAGGGGCACGTGGTGCTTTTTGCGTCCCAGGGAGAGGGTGTCGATGGTCGGGTTGCGGAAGGCGGGGAAGGCGCGTTCTTCGTACGTTCCAACGTCCTTCATGGCGAATCTCGCGCGCATCAGGCCGGCTAATATCAACGCTCTGAAAAAGCTGTGCAAGCTTGCCCGCGTGTCATCCCGAACGAACGTGAGGGATCCCCGTCGGTAAAACCAGGCTTACATGGAATCGCTGGGGATCCCTCCTCCCTGCAGTCGTCGTGATGACACGGCTTTTGCACAAGCATTTCCCAGAACGGATATAACGTACAGAATGGTGTCCGGAGTGCCGAAAGATAAGCAGGCCGACGTTGTCTTGCACAAGCTTGACTGGCATGTGGCGTGGTTGCTTCACGCGGATGCGCGTCTTCTGAAGCTCGTTACGAGGTGTGGGATGGCTCAGATGTTCGCCTGAAGCACGGCGGCTGTATCCGGTTGGCACCAATTGTTCGAGATGACGTATAATGGGTCTTACGCTATACGTACCCCGGTGTCTGCGCCATGCCGACCAAACTGACTCTCCGCCTCGACGAGCGGCTCATCGCGCGCGCCAAGCGCTACGCCGCCCGGCGCGGTACCTCCGTCTCGCAGATGGTCGCCGACTATTTCGCTGCGCTGACGGCCGACGAGACCCCCGCCAGGCCGGACGACGACTGGAAGCAGCGCCTCTCACCCATCACGCGCTCGCTGGTGGGCAGCCTGGCCGGCAGCGGTCTCGACGAGGAGGATTACCACCGGCACCTCGAAGAGAAGCATCGTTGAGCGGCCCGACCGCATGCAAATTCTCTTCGACACCAACGTGCTGCTGGACGTCCTGCTGGAGCGCGAGCCGCACGTGCGCGAAGCCGCCGCGCTCTTCGAGGCCGTCGAGACGGGCCGGTTGACCGGACTTGTGGGAGCTACGACGGTAACGACGATCTACTATCTGGCCGAGCGGGCCGGCGATCACGAGGCCGCCGAGGCCGGAATCCGCCAGTTGCTGCGCCTCTTCGAGGTGGCCCCGGTGACGCGGGCGGTGCTGGAGGAGGCGCTGGCTCTGGGCTTTGGAGACTTCGAAGATGCGGTGCTGCACGAGGCAGCGCGGCACGCCGGCGCCGAGGGCATTGTGACGCGCAATGTGGAGGATTTCCAGGGTTCGCTGCCCATCTACACGCCGGGCGAATTGCTGCACATTTTAGAGCGGCGAGGATGAGCGCACGTGGCGGTGGTGGTCGAGGGCGGGCGACTCAGTGACGAGGAGCGCAAGGCGGTCAAGGCGTTTTTGAAGGACCAGGCGCTGGGAGTGCAGAACGCGGGGCGGGTGCTGCTCTTGGAGACGGAGGGGGACCGGGTGCAGGTGCGCATCGAGAAGTTGAATCTGGACGTGCAGCGGCTCGTTGAGACGGACTCGCTGAAGTATTTCCGGGACAGCATGCGCTCGGCGCACGGGATGCCGCCGCGTCTGGTGGGGGTGATTTCGGCGGGGCAGCTGCGGATACTGCGGGAGACGGTGCTCAGGCCGAAGCGTCGGTGGTTGGAGCGGGTGGTGAACGCGGTGCTCTCCGACGTGGAGGCGGGGGTGGCGTGAGGGAAGGGGAAGCTGGTCCACTGGCCGTCTCGAGTTCAACCCAAAGAGAAACAGCCAGTGGCGACGCCTGGAGGGCCGGCCTTCCCCAAAACAAACAGGCGGCCTTCTGCAAAGGTCGCCTGTTCTGCGTGACGCGCATCGCGGTGCGGCGCGCTAGCTTTTGCCGAGTTGCCCGTTGGTCGTGGGACCGCTCTGCGTCTCGAGCACGTTGTCGATGAGGCCGTATTCTTTGGCTTCCTGGGCGCCGAGCCAGTAGTCGCGGTCGGCGTCGTTTTCGATCTGTTCGATAGACTTGCTGGTGTGGTGGGCCAGGATTTCGTAGAGCCGCCGCTTGAGCCAGAGGATCTCGCGGGCCTGGATTTCGATGTCGGAGGCCTGGCCCTGCGCGCCGCCGAGCGGCTGGTGCAGCATGATGCGCGAGTTGGGCAGCGCGGCGCGGCGTCCGGTAGCCCCGGCCGTCAGCAGCACCGATCCCATCGAGGCCGCCAGCCCGACGCAGATCGTCGCGACGGGGCAGGCCACGTACTGCATCGTGTCGTAGACGCCGAGGCCGCTGTAGACCACCCCACCGGGCGAGTTGATGTAGAGGTTGATGTCGCGTTCGGGGTCTTCGCTCGTCAGGTAGAGCAACTGCGCCACGGTCAGGTTGGCGATGGTGTCGTTGATGGGCGTGCCGATGATGACGATGCGCTCTTTGAGCAAGCGGCTGAAGATGTCGTAGGCCCGCTCGCCGCGCGTGGTCTGCTCGACGACCATCGGCACCAGGGCTCCTATCGACTGGTCGCGGAAGGGGCCGCTGTAGATGCTGCTGGGTACCTGGAGGCTTTTCGTGAACTTCAGAAAGTCTTCAAGCATGGGAACGGCGTGCTCGAGGTGGACGAGGGCGGCGGGAACGCTACCTGCTACCTGACGATTCCGGCGATGTTTCCGGCTAGGGCTCGTCGGCAGGGGGGCTGGGCCAGGGCGCCCTGCGGGTCCCGGCGACGGCCTGTGCGGCGGCTTCGGCGGCGGCCTGCACGGCAGCCTGCCCCTCGGCCAGCGCGTCGGCTTGCTGCCTGCGCGCTTCGATCTCGCGCTCGATGGTCTCGCGGTCTTTCTCCACTACCGCGAAGCGGTCGGCGAGGAAGTCGAACACCTTTTCGTTGAGCAGGCGCTGTTCGAGTTGTTCCTGCATCCGCGGCACCGACTGGTAGAACCGGCGCAGTTCCTCCGCCGAGATCCGTTCGCCGTCGCCGGTTTCGCGCTCGAAGAACGCCGTCAGGTCTGCGTCCGTGACGCGGAGGGCCTGCTGCTCGACGATCTTGTCGCGCAGGAGCATCCAGCGGGCCTGCTGTTCGGCGCCCGGGCGGTTGGCTTCGCGGAAGGCCGGCTCCGAGAAGTCTTCGGGCAAGTCGCCCTCGTTGCGCCGCTTGACGTCTTCGATGTGGACATCGAGGAAGGTCTCGACGACCATCGAGGGCACCGGCACCGGGTGCAGCTCCAGCATCGCCGTCACCAGGTTGTTCTCGAGAAACTCGCGCGTGCGCTGCTGCCAGGCCCGTTCGAGTTGCTGCCTGATCTCGGCGCGCAAGGCCGCCACGTCTTTGACCCGTCCGCCGGTGAGTTCTTCGACGAACTCGTCGTCGAGGTCGGGCAGGTCGCGCCGCTTGACGTCCTGGACGCTGGCCATGAAGAAGTGGACGTGGCCGGCGTCGTGCTCGCCGTGGGCTTCGTCGTGCTCGAAGTGGAAGCGGACGGTATCGCCTGCGCGGGCGCCTTGCAGGGCTTTGCCGAGGGCGCGCAGCAACGGGCTTTCGTCGAGGCGCGGGTCGTCGAGGAAGAGGGCCTGGTCCTCGTCGCGCTTGCCGACGATGGGGGTGCGCGTGGCGGCGTCGAGTTCCTGGAGGTCGAAAGCGACCAGGTCGTGCTCGCCGGCGGGTTCGTCTTCGAGGGGGACGAGATCGGCGCGGTCCTGCCGCAGCCGTTCGATCTCGGCATCGACCTGCTCGTCGGTCACTTCGTGCACGAGCCGGGTGACCGGCACCTGCGAGAGGTCTTGCAGGTCGATCTCGGGACGCACGCTGAAGTGCACGACGGCCTCGAGGTCGCCGTCCATCTTATAATCGAGCCGGGTTACCGTGGGGCGGCCCAGCACGTCGTGCTCCTTGGCCTCGAGCACGTGGGTCTCGTAGGCTTGCTGGATCGACTTGTCGACCAGGTCGAAGGCGAGGGTTTCGCCGTACATTTTTTTGACGAGCGCCAGGGGCACCTTGCCGGGGCGGAAGCCTTTGAGCGAGGTGCGGGCCTGCTGCGCCCGGAGCGCCTTCTGCAAGGCCGGGGCCAGGTCGTCGGCCTTGGCGCTGATTTCTAACTCAAATTCGACCGGGCCGACCTGTTTGATCGTCGTTTGCATGGTTCGGAGACGTTCGTCCAGCGTTCGAGGGAGATGCCACGAAAAAGCGACCCCGGAGCGTCGAGGCCGCAGCTTCACCGCAGGGTCTACGGAACGGTTTGGAACGCGCCCGGGCACAAAAAGATCAGCGCGCGCGCCGCGCGCCGGACCCCCTCACCATAATTTCATCCCTCCGTTCAGGCCGCCGAGGCCGAGGCGACCTGCCCCGGCAGATCGCCCTGCAAGACGGGGCGGCGGCCCAGGCAGGCTTCGACCCGGTACTTCCACAACCCGCTGCCGGCCACCCACAGCGAGAGGGTTTCGCCGTTGCGCAGGACGAGGACGAAGTTGGCCGCCTGATGGTCGCCGCCGTGCCACCGAACGCGGGCTACCTCGTCGAGCGGCACGCTGCGGCGGTGGATGCCGCGCCAGGTTATCCCGGAGAGCTCGATGCGGTCCGGATAGAGCCGCGCCCGCCCGAAGAAGAGGCGGCGCCCGGCATACCGAAAGCGGCTCATGAGCAGCGCTTTTGCCGGCGTGTTGCTGCGTGGATTCGAGGGCATGTAATCTGAAGTAGCTGGAAGCCGCCTGCCCGCTGCCTACCGCCGTGCGCGTTGCACGGCGCGGCAAGCCGGCGCTCCATTAATCGTGAAACCAGGCGACCTACCCTGCGCTTCATGCTCCAAAGCCGCCGCGTAAAATCTCATTTCGGGACGCAATACGTCTGCAAACGCCTCGTCACACAGCCGTCAGGCTGGTAGCCGGGAAACCTCAAAAATCAAGCCCAATCGAAAAATAGACGCGGCGCTTGCCGAAGCGCCGGCCGTCGTAGGGCCAGGCCCAGTCGAGCCGGACCGGGTAGCCCAGCAGGATGGTGCGCAGGCCGAGGCCGGTGCCCACGAGCAGATCGTCGAAGACGCGGCGGCCCGCCTCGTCTTCCCTGAAGACGTTGAAGCGTCGATCCAGCGCCCGCCCGCCCCAGATGGCGCCGGCGTCGAGGAAGGCGGTGCCCTGGATGTGGTAGAGCGGGAGGATGGGAATGGGACCGGGCAGCAACGCCGCCACCAGTGGATAGCGGAACTCGGCGTTGAGCAGCCCGAAGTAGGAGCCGTTGCGGGCGTTGATGTCGTAGCCGCGCAACGGCAAAACGGGCGTGGCAAAGACAAAGTCGGAGATGTCGTCGATGGGGA
Organism: Rhodothermales bacterium; assembly: GCA_041565995.1. Classification (GTDB taxonomy): domain Bacteria; phylum Bacteroidota; class Rhodothermia; order Rhodothermales; family JBFGTT01; genus JBFGTT01. Next base: position 2,803 of record JBFGTT010000033.1, on the reverse strand, counting down.
AGCCGTTGGTCTGATCGAAGCGGCGGTTGATCCAGTTTTGCACGCCGGAGCTGTAGAACAACTGCTGGTCCGGCCCGAAGGAGGCGCCGCCGGAGCCGCGCACGGCGAACGAGTAAAGCCCCCGCCCGAACGAGGTGTAGGCGCGCGCGTCGGCCAGCAGCGAGACGAAGCGCGTCTGTTCGCCCGAGACGGTGCCGGGGCTGCCGCCGAGGCTGAGGGCGAAGCGATTGCCGCCGCGGGGAAACAGAAAGCCCGGCGTGGTCACGTCTCGCGTGAAGGTGATCCTGGGATAGAGCAGCGTGCGCGCCACCGAGGGCTGCGAAGGATCCGAGACGTCGGCCTGGCTGACGCCCAGCAGCGACACGTCGACGTCGACGCGGCGGAACTTATCGAGCGGGTAGCTGGCGGCCAGGCCGGCGCCGTACCAGCGGTAGCGGTAGACGCGCAGGTTGGCGTCGAGCAACAGGCGCGAGAGGTGGTAGGCCGAGACGCTCCAATCGACGCGGCGGGGCAGGTAATAGTAGGAGAGCAGATAGTCGGAGTTGCGCAGGTCGATGAGCAGGTTGGTGGCCACGAAGATCTGGTGGTTGCCCAGCATGTCGCTGAACATCATCTGCGTGACGCCCTGCACGCCGTAGAGCGCGTCGTACCCGGCGGTGCCGTAGACCAGGTCCGGCGAGAACTTGAGCTTGTATTTCTTCGGGGTGTGCCGGCCCTCTTCGTCGAGGTTGTTGCGGGGCGCGAAGCGGCTGAGGAACGGCTCGGGCACGTCGTCGCCGACGGCCTCGTCGAAGGCATCGCCGAAGACGTAGTTGCGGAAGTCGATGCGGACGCCTTTGAAGGTGGTGTCTTCGGGGGCGGTGGCGGCGGGCCGCTCGTCGCCGTTCGAGCCGTTGGTGGCGCCGGCGGCGTTGGCGCGTGCGGCCTGGCCGGGCGGCGGCGCGGCGGCGCCGCGCGGCAGCGGCAGGCGGGAGGCCAGCAGGTCCTCGCGGCGGGGGCCGGGCACGCGGGCGTAGGCCACGCCGTCGGAGGCGTCGCGCAGGAAGGGGTTGCTCTGCAAGAGCGACGGCTGGGCCACGGCCACGGCGGGGGCGGGCTGCCGCGTCTCCTGCATCACGCGTTGCGCCCACACGTTGGGCACCAGTTCGTCGCGGTCGAGGCGGCGTTCGAAGGGGGTGTTGAGCGCGTAGATCGAGGGGGTGCCTTCGCGCAGGCTCACCAGCGCCGCCTTCTGCCCGTCCGCCGAGAGGGCCACCTGTATGATGCCCATCACCACGTCGGTCAGCGGGCGTTCGTCGCCCGTCACGAGGTCCTTCTCGTAGAGGTTGCGGATGCCGTTGCGGTCCGAGATGAACAGCAGCCGGTCGGGGTCGGCGCCGAAGCGGGGGCTTTCCTCGTCCCAGACCTCGTTGAACGTCAGCCGTTCGAGGTGCGGCTGGTCCAGGCGCAGGCGGTAGAGGTCGAACTGGCCGTAATCGTACTCGACCATCTCGAAGGTGTCCGTGCGGTAGCGGCCCGGCTGCGTGTAGGAGCCCCGGTCGCTGTGAAAGACGAGCGCGCGGCCGTCGGGGCTCCAGGCCGGCTCGTGGTCGCTGAAGAGGTCGTTGGTGTAGTTGACCGTCTCGTGCGTGGTCAGGTCGAGCACGTAGATATCGCTCTGGGCGTCCATCGAGCCTTCGAAGGCGATCTTGTCGCCCTGCGGACTCCAGGCCACCGTCAGGATCTGGTCGACGTCGGGGACGCGGTAGTGGGCGGCCTTGCCCGTGTTGACGTCCACCACGGCGATGGCGTCGGCAGGGCCGCTCTTGACGGCCAGGGCGATCTGCTCGCCGTCGGGACTCCAGGTGAGGCCCGGCGTGAGGATGCGCAGGCTCTCGAAGGCGGTGCTGATCTGCCCGTCGATGAGCTTGCGGAGGATCTGCCCGTCGTTGGCGCTGGCGATGAAGACGTCGAAGAGGCCGCTGCGCGTGGAGATGTAGGCCACGCGGTCGCCCTTGGGCGAGAGGGCCGGGCTGGTGTTGTAGTAGCCGGCGTTTTTGCGCGTCAGGATAGGCCGGGCGATCTCGTCGAGGTCTTCGCGGGCGGCCAGTTCGGGGTAGTGGATCTCCTTGAGCGTCTTCTGCCAGCGTTCGGAGAGTTCTTCGAGCGAGAGGCCGGTGGCGCGCTTAAAGCTGGCCTCCACCGAGCGCGTCATGCGCAGCCGCTGCAAGATTTCGCCGATCTTCTCGCGCCCGTACTGCTCGGCGACGTAATCCCAGACACTCTGCCCACCCCGGTAGGCGAAGTAGCCGTCGAGGTAGGGGATGGGCGCCAGGTCGTCCTCCAAAACCGCCTCGCGGACGTACATGTCGGACTGCGTGTCCCAGCCGAGCGCGGCGTACTCGGAGAGCCCCTCGTTGAACCAGCCGGGGAGGCGTAGCTGGATGTTGTTCTGGATGATGGCCTGGATGGAGCCGCCGTAGAACATGTCGTTGAGGACGGCGTGGACGAGCTCGTGATGGACGACGCGGCGGAAGTCCCGGTAGTCGCCGGTAAACGGCACCACGATGCGGTTTTTGAAGAGTTCGGTGACACCGCCGATGGCTTCGGAATAGCTGGGCAGGGCGGCCACGTTGGTGACGGCGAAGTCGTTGTGGCTCTGGTAGACGATCAGCGCGATGCGGTCGGAGATCTGGTGCTGGAAGAGGTCGGCCACCTGCGCGTAGGCTTCTTCGGCGGCCTTGGCGGTGAAGTCGGCCAGGTAGTAGCCGCCCTCGTAGAAGTACACGTCGAAGTGGCGCGACTGCACGTACGACCAGGCCTG
>JBFGTT010000032.1:0-12937 GCA_041565995.1 Rhodothermales bacterium | reverse complement strand
GCCGATCATGGCCGTCGAGGTCATTACCCCGGAAGAGTACATGGGCGAAGTCATCGGCGATCTCAACAGCCGCCGGGGGCGCATCCAGAGCATGGGTCAGCGCCAGGACGCGCAGGTCATCAAAGCAATGGTGCCCCTCTCAGAGATGTTCGGTTACTCGACCGACATGCGCTCGATCACGCAGGGCCGCGCCATCTACACGATGCAGTTCGAAACCTACGAGGAGGTGCCCAAAAGCATCGCCGAAGAAATCGTCTCGGCGACGACCGGGGCGCTCGCCTGAGCGCGCCGCGCGCCGGACGCCTACCCTCTCGCTAGACGGAGCAAAACCATGGCAAAAGAGCATTTTCAGCGCACGAAGCCGCACGTCAACGTGGGCACGATCGGCCACGTCGACCACGGCAAGACCACCCTCACGGCGGCCATCACCCAGGTGCTCGCCAAAACCGTCGGCGGCACCGAAATCCGCTCCTTCGACTCGATCGACAACGCCCCGGAAGAGCGCGAACGCGGCATCACGATCGCCACGGCCCACGTCGAGTACGAAACGGCCAACCGACACTACGCCCACGTCGACTGCCCCGGCCACGCCGACTACGTCAAAAACATGGTCACCGGCGCAGCCCAGATGGACGGCGCCATCCTGGTCGTGGCCGCCACCGACGGCCCCATGCCCCAGACGCGCGAGCACATCCTCTTGGCGCGCCAGGTCGGCGTGCCCTTCATCGTGGTCTTCCTCAACAAGGTCGACCTCGTCGACGACGAAGAACTGCTCGAACTCGTCGAGATGGAGGTGCGCGAACTCTTGGATCAGTACGAGTTTCCGGGCGAGGAAATCCCGATCATACGCGGCTCGGCGCTCAAGGCCTTGAACGGCGACGAGGAGGCCGAGGCGCAGATCCTGGCCTTGATGGAGGCCGTCGACGCCTACATTCCGACGCCGCAGCGCGAGAAGGACAAGCCGTTTTTGATGCCCGTCGAGGACGTGTTCTCGATCACGGGCCGGGGCACGGTGGCCACGGGCCGGATCGAGCGGGGGGTGATCCACACGGGCGACAAGGTGGAGATCGTCGGGATCCGTGAGCAGAAGCAAGACACGACGGTGACGGGTGTGGAGATGTTTCGCAAGATCCTCGATGAGGGGCAGGCGGGCGACAACGTGGGGTTGTTGCTGCGGGGCATCGACAAGGAGGCCGTCGAGCGGGGTCAGGTGATCTGCGCGCCGGGATCGATCACGCCGCACAAGGCCTTCGAGTGCGAGGTGTACATTTTGTCGAAGGAGGAGGGGGGTCGTCACACGCCGTTTTTCAAGGGGTACCGTCCGCAGTTTTATTTTCGCACGACGGACGTGACGGGGGACATCGAGTTGCCCGAGGGGGTGGAGATGGTGATGCCGGGTGACAACACGAAGTTCGTGGTGAAGTTGATCCAGCCGGTGGCGATGGAGCAGGGGTTGCGCTTTGCGATCCGGGAGGGGGGTCGCACGGTGGGGGCCGGCGTCGTCGCCAAAATACTCGACTAAAGGAGCTTTCAGCGCTCAGCGTTCAGCAGTCAGCCGATGAGGTTGAAAGCTGAACGCTGAGCGCTGACGGCTGAAAGCTGAAAAACATGGCCAGCCAGAAGATTCGCATCAAGCTCAAGTCGTACGATCACACGCTGATCGACAAGAGCGCCGAAAAGATCATCAAGACCGTCAAATCGACGGGGGCGGTGGTCAGCGGGCCGATTCCGTTGCCGACCAAGAAGTCGGTCTACACGGTCTTGCGCAGCCCGCACGTCAACAAAAAAAGCCGGGAGCAGTTCGAGAGCCGCGCTCACAAGCGCCTCATCGACATCCTCTCGACCAGCAGCAAGACCGTCGATGCGCTGATGAAGCTGGAGCTTCCCAGCGGCGTTGACGTCGAGATCAAGGTCTGATCTCGGCCTCACCTTTTAACCCGAAGCCCACCATGCGTAAGTTCCTTTTTTCGGTGCTGACCCTCGCCCTGCTCGTCCTGGCGACCGGCTGCGACAGTAGCAACGACGGCCAGTCCGACGCCGAACTCTTCGTCGCCATCTGGAACGCCGTCGGCGTCTCGGACGGCACCGGCGACCAGACGGCCAGCTTCGCCCAGAGCGTGAGCAAGTTCGAGGTGAACTTCGCCGACAACGGCACCTACAGCCTGGATGTCGTCTTCACCGACCAGCGCCCGCGCATCCAGTTCGGCGGCGCCCCTTACACCATCAGCGAAAGCACCAAGCAGGTGACCATCGTCATCCCGGGGGCCGTCACCGGCGGCGCCGACCTGCCCCTGGTCTTCGGCTACGCCTTCTCGAACAACAACACCAGGGTGGCGCTCTCGAACGCGGCGCAGGTAGCCTTCGTGAACCTGCTCTTCGGCACCACCTACACCGGCACCGTCACCGTCACGCTCCAGCGGCCCTAAGCCCCTGGCGCCAGCAGGACGCTTACCAATCCGGCCGCATGCGGCGGCCTGTAACCGGAGATTGCAATGAGCGGCATGATCGGCAGAAAGATCGGCATGACGAGCGTCTTCGACGCGCAGGGCAACAACATCCCCTGCACGGTCATCGAAGCCGGGCCTAACGTGGTCACGCACGTCAAGGAGGCCGAGGGATCGGACGGCTACGCCGCCGTCCAGCTTGCCTTCGGCCCGAAGAAGGAAAGACGAACCTCGAAGGCCCTGCGCGGGCACTTCGAGCGGGCCGGCACCACGCCCAAACGCAAAGTCAAGGAGTTCCGCCGCTTCGGCGTCGAGGTCGCCCTCGGCGACGAGGTGCGCGTCGAGGACGTCTTCGTCGAGGGCGAGTTGATCGACGTGCGGGGCCTCTCGAAGGGCAAGGGCTTCCAGGGCGTCGTCCGGCGTCACGGCTTCAGCGGCGTGGGCGACCGTTCGCACGGCCAGCACAACCGCGAGCGCGCCCCCGGCTCCATCGGCGCCTCGTCGGACCCCTCGCGGGTGCTCAAGGGCATGCGCATGGGCGGGCAGATGGGCGGCGAGCAGGTGAAGATCAAGAACCTGCGCGTGGTCCGCATCCTCCCCGAGCACAACCTGATCCTGGTCCGGGGCGCCGTGCCCGGCCCCAAGAACGGCTTCGTCGAACTCTTCAAGAAATAAGACCATGGAACTGCAAGTTTATCAGGCGGACGGCAGCGAGACCGGGCGCACGGTGGCGCTGGAGGCGTCGGTCTTCGGCGTCGCGCCCAACGACCACGTGCTGTGGCTGGACGTGCGGCGCATCGAGGCCAACGCCCGGCAGGGCACGCACAAGGTCAAGGAGCGCGGCGAGAACGCGCACAGCACGCGCAAGCTCTACCGTCAGAAGGGCACCGGGATGGCCCGCGCCGGCAGCGCCCGCTCGCCCTTGCGTCGTAGCGGCGCCACCACCTTCGGCCCGCGTCCCCGCGACTACGGGCTGAAACTCACCCGCAAGACGCGTCGCCTGGCGCGCTGCTCGGCGCTCTCGTATAAGGCGCGCGAAGAGGCGCTACGCGTGGTCGAAAACGTAGCCTTCGAGGTGCCCAGCACGCGGCAACTCGTCGAACTCGTCGAAGCGCTGGGGGTGGCCGACCGCAAGGTGCTGATGCTGACGGCGCAGCACGAGGGCGCCCTCTACCGATCGAGCCGCAACCTGCCCAGGCTGCGCGTGCTCGAAGCCCGCAACGCCTCGACGCGGGACCTGCTCGACGCCCAGGTGATCGTCTTTCAGGAAGACGCCCTGGCGGCGCTCGCTCGGAGCCTGGGCGTGCCCGAAGCCGCCGAAGCGTCCGAATGAGCCGCCTACGCACACCCCGACAACCGACTGCACCATGAGCCGAGAGATTCTCATTCGCCCGCTGGTGACCGAAAAGCTCACCCGCCTGATGGGCGAGGGCCATTACACCTTCGTGGTGGACCTGGACGCCAACAAGATCCAGATCCGGCGGGCCGTCGAGGAGCGCTTTCCCGGCGTCGTCGTCAAGGAAGTGCGCACGATGATCGTCCGAGGCAAGCGCCGCCGCCAGATGACCCGGCGCGGCGTCAACGAGGGCCGCACCGCGCGCTACAAGAAAGCCGTCGTGACGCTCACCCCCGAGAGCGAGCAGATCGACTTCTTTGAAAATATATGAGCGATCAGCCGTCAGCGGTCAGCTTGAGAAATAGCTGAAAGCTGGCCGCCGAGGGCTGACAGCTAAACAGGGCGCAAAGCTCAGGCCGGCAGGCCGGGCAGCTATGCCCAACAAGCACGACGAACCATGGCTATCCGAAAACTCAAGCCGGTGACGCCCGGACAGCGGCAACGCTCCGTCTCCGCCTTCGACGACCTCACCACCACCACGCCGGAGAAGCGCCTGCTGGCCCCGCTCAAGAAAAAGGGCGGGCGCAACAACACCGGGCGCATGACCGTCCGCCACCAGGGCGGCGGCCACAAGCGCCGCTATCGGCGCATCGACTTCAAACGCAACAAGCTCGGCGTGCCCGCCCGCGTCGCCTCCATCGAGTACGACCCCAACCGCTCGGCGCGCATCGCCCTGCTGGTCTACGCCGACGGCGACAAGCGCTACGTCATCGCGCCGGACAAACTCTCGGTGGGCGACACCGTCATGAACGGGCCGGACGCCCCGCCGGAGACGGGCAACTGCCTGCCCCTGGAAAACATCCCGATGGGCACCTTCGTGCACGCCATCGAGATGAAGCCGGGTAAGGGCGCGCAGATGGCCCGCGCCGCCGGCACCTACGCCCAGCTTACCGCCAAAGAGGGCGCCTACGTCTCGCTCAAGCTCCCTTCGGGCGAGGTGCGCATGGTGCTGGGCCGCTGCATGGCCACCATCGGCACCACCAGCAACCCCGACCACATGAACATCGACCTGGGCAAGGCCGGGCGCAAGCGCTGGCTGGGCGTGCGCCCCAAAACGCGCGGCGTGGCGATGAACCCGGTCGATCACCCGATGGGCGGCGGCGAAGGCAAAGCCTCCGGCGGCCACCCGCGCTCGCCCTGGGGGCAGCCGGCCAAGGGCTTCAAAACACGCAAGAAGAGCAAACCCTCCGACAAGTACATCGTCCGCCGTCGCGGCAAAAAACGGCGCTAGCAAATGCGGAATTCGGATTGGTCTGGTCCGGCACCCGATCCGCAATCCGCAACCCCCAATCCACAATCGGAAATGGCACGTTCTCTCAAAAAAGGCCCCTACGTCCATCACAAGCTCCAGCGCAAGGTGGACGAGCTGAACCGGAGCAACAAGAAGAAGGTGATCAAGACCTGGAGCCGGGCCTCGCTCATTACGCCCGAGTTCGTCGGGCACACCTTCGCCGTGCACAACGGCAAGCAGTTCATCCCGGTGTACGTGACCGAGAACATGGTTGGGCATCGGCTCGGCGAGTTCTCGCCCACGCGCCTGTTCCGTGGCCACGCCGGCACCAAGAAGGACAAACGAGGCAAGAAGTAATCGCAGACTGCGGATTGCGGCGTGCGGATTGGCTGCCACGTGAGGCCCCTCCGCATACCGAAATCCCCAATCCGAAACGGAAACATGCAAGCACGAGCCGTTCGCAAGTACATCCGCAGCTCGCCGCGCAAGATGCGCAGGGTCGTCAATGCCATTCGCGGTCACAACGTGGCCGAGGCGCTCAACACCCTGCACTTTCTGCCGCAGGCGGCCACGCGGCCCATCGAGCTGACCATCCGGTCGGCGGTGCACAACCTGATGGATCGCTACCGGGACGAACGCTTCGACGAGAACGACCTGGTCATCCACGAGATTCGCGTGGACGAGGGGCCGATGTTCAAGCGGTTTCGTCCGGCGCCGCGCGGGCGGGCGCACCGCATCCGCAAGCGGCTGAGCCACCTGACGGTCGTCGTGGGCACCGCCGCCGAGCAAGCCGAAGAAGCCTAGCACCCTCACGCAAACACAAGAGGCACACCTTGGGTCAGAAAACGCATCCTATCGGGTTTCGCCTCGGCGTCATCCGAGGTTGGGATTCCAACTGGTACGCCGAGAAAGACCTGCCGGAGAAGCTGGTCGAGGACGAAGACATCCGCCGCTACCTCAACGCCCGGCTCAAGCGGGCCGGCCTGAGCCGTGTGGTCATCGAGCGCACACCCAAGCGGGTGATCCTGACGCTGCACACGAGCCGCCCCGGCGTCGTCATCGGGCGCGGCGGCGGCGAGGTCGAGAAGTTGCGTGAGGAGATCAAGAAGCTCACCAACAAAGACATTCAGATCAACATCTACGAGATCAAGCGTCCCGAACTCGACGCCAACCTCGTGGCGCAAAACGTGGCGCAGCAGCTCGAAGGCCGCGTCTCGTTCCGGCGGGCGATGAAGCAGTCCATCACCGCCGCCATGCGCATGGGCGCCGAGGGCGTTCGCATCCGCGTGGCCGGGCGCCTGGGCGGCGCCGAGATGGGCCGCACCGAGCAGTACCTCGAAGGCCGCGTGCCGCTGCACACCATCCGCGCCGACATCGACTACGCCGAGGCCACGGCCTTCACCATCTACGGCACCACCGGCGTCAAGGTCTGGGTCTACCGGGGCGAGATCCTGGGTAAACCCGACCTCAGCCCCAACATGCAGGCACAGCGGCAGCAAATGCAGCAGATGCAAACCGGCGGACGCCGCGGCGGACGCAGCCAGCGCGAAGAAGACGACAAACGCGGCGGACGCGGAGGCCGTGGCGGACGCGGCGGACGCGGCGGCGGCGGTCGTGGCGGCGGACGCGGCGGACGCGGACGGCGCGGCGGCGGCAACTGACCCGGCTGCACCTACCCGAACACCAACCTAAACCATCGGCGTTTTCGGCCTCCGAAAATTCCAGAGGGGTAAGCTTATGTTAATGCCCAAGCGCACCAAGTACCGCAAGATGCACAAGGGCCGCATCAAGGGCAATGCGACCCGGGGCGCGCGGATCAACTTCGGTGATTTCGGCCTCAAGGCGCTCGAACCGGGCCGCATTACGAGCCGGCAGATCGAGGCCGCCCGTATCGCCATGACCCGCAAGATGAAGCGCGTCGGCAAGGTGTACATCCGCATCTTCCCCGACAAGCCCATCACGCAGAAGCCCGCCGAAGTCCGCATGGGCAAAGGCAAGGGGTCGGTCGAGCACTGGGTGGCCGTCGTGCATCCGGGGCGCATCCTTTTCGAAATCGGCGGCGGCGTCTCGCAGGAGTTGGCCGGTGAGGCCCTGCGCCTGGCCCAGCAGAAGCTGCCCATCAAGACCAAGGTGGTCGCACGCCACGATTACGTGGCCTGAATGCCCCCAGGAGCCGCCCGCAACCCAGAAGGCCATGAAAGCCAAAGAAGTCAGAGACCTCAAAGTCGAGGAGATCGCAGAGCGCATCCGCGAAGAGGAGCAGCAGCTTCGGGAGCTTCGCTTCCAGCACGCCATCGCGCAGCTGGAGAACCCGATGATCCTGCGCCAGAAGCGCCGCTTCGTCGCGCGCCTGCGCACCATCCTCCGCGAAAAACAAACCGCCGCAGGTTGATCGCACGACCTGCCTTCCGGATAAACGGTAGTTGGTGAGGCCACGGCTCACCAAGCCCAGAGACGTGAACCCATGGAACAACCTGCACGCAGCAACCGCAAAGAACGCATCGGGGTGGTCGTCAGCAACAAGATGGACAAGAGCATCGTCGTCGGCATCCAGCGGCAGATCAAGCACCCGATCTACGGCAAGTTCATCAAGAAGACGACGAAGCTGATGGCCCACGACGAGCACAACGACGCCGGCGAGGGAGACACCGTCCGCATCATGGAAACGCGCCCGCTGAGCAAGCGCAAGCGCTGGCGCCTGGTCGAGGTCCTCGAACGCGCCAAGTAACGCCCTCGGCCCTCCAAAATCCGACACGAGCCTGGCCCCGCCGGGCGACTGACGAAGGTACATCGACATGATCCAGCAAGAATCTCGCCTGAGCGTTGCCGACAACAGCGGGGCCAAAGAGGTCCTGTGCATCCGCGTGCTCGGCGGCAGCGGCAGGCGCTACGCCCGCGTCGGCGACACGATCATCGTGACGGTCAAATCGGCCATCCCCGGCGGCAACGTCAAAAAAGGCGACGTCTCGAAGGCCGTCGTGGTGCGCACCAAGAAGGAGTACCGGCGCAAAGACGGCTCCTACATCCGCTTCGACGAGAACGCCGCCGTGCTGCTCAACCCGCAGGACGAGCCGCGCGGCACCCGCATCTTCGGCCCCGTGGCCCGCGAACTGCGCGAGAAGCAGTTCATGCGCATCGTCTCGCTGGCCCCCGAAGTGATCTGAGCGCGCCCTCCGCACTCCGACATCCACACGCCGCAATCCGCCTTCCGCAATCCGCAATCGAACATGCCTCGCACGAAGAACACGCAGCAGAAGCTGCACATCAAGAAGGGCGACATGGTGCGCGTGCTGACCGGCATCGACAAAGGCAAGCAGGGCAAGATCCTGAAAGTCTACCCGGACAAGCAGCGCGTCATCATCGAGGGCGTCAACCTGCGCATTCGCCACACCCGCCCCAATCAGGTCCACCCGCAGGGCGGGCGCATCGAGCGCGAGATGTCCATCCACGTCTCGAACGTACAGCCGCTCGACGGCAACGGCGAGCCGACGCGCATCGGGCGCAAGCGCATCGAAGATCCCGACACCGGCCGCGGCCGGTGGATCCGCTACGCCAAAACCACCGGCGAAGAACTGGACCGATGAAGCCTTGATGCAGGCGGAACCTGCACCCTGCGGGACGATTCCAACCGTCTGCCCTGCCGGGATGCCGGCGCCTCCATACCTGAAGACGACGCACCATGGAGACTTACGTACCTCGCCTCAAAGAGCGGTACCGCGAAGAAGTCCTGCCCGCGCTCAAAGAGCAGTTCGGGTACGGCAACGATCTGGAAATCCCGCGCCTGGTCAAGATCTGCCTCAACAAAGGCGTCGGCGACGCCACGCAGAACCAGAAGCTCGTCGAGCACGCCACCGAGGAGATGCGCCGCATCACCGGGCAGCAGCCCGTCGTGCGCAAGGCCCGCAAGAGCGTCTCGAACTTCAAGCTGCGCGAGGGCATGCCCATCGGCGTGGCCGTGACCCTCCGAGGCGACCGCATGTGGGAGTTCCTCGACCGCCTCGTAACGCTGGCGCTGCCGCGCGTGCGCGACTTCCGGGGCGTGCCCGACCGCAGCTTCGACGGGCGCGGCAACTACACGCTCGGCATCAAAGAGCAGATCATCTTCCCCGAAATCAGCGTCGATGAGATCGAACGCATCAGCGGCCTCGACGTGACGTTCGTGACCACAGCCGAGACCGACGAAGAGGCCTACGCCCTGCTCAAAGAACTGGGCATGCCGTTCGTCCGGCGGGAAGAACCGAAAGCGGCCGAGGCCGCCTGAGCAAGAAACCTCTGACGGAGAAGTTGTATGGCTAAGAAAAGTTGGATAGCGCGCCAGAAGAAGCGGGAACGCATGGTGGCCAAGTACGCCGCCAAACGCAAGGAACTCAAGGCCAAGGGCGACTACGAAGCCCTCCAGAAGCTGCCGCGCAACGCCAGCCCGGTGCGCCTCAACCACCGCTGCCCCCTCACGGGCCGCTCCCGAGGCTACATGCGCGACTTCGGCGTCTCGCGCATCGTCTTCCGCGAAATGGCCCTCGAAGGCAAGATCCCCGGCATCCGCAAGGCAAGCTGGTAACCTGATGGCGGATTGCGGATCGGGTTGCCCTGAATGGCCGATTCGCACTCCGAAATCCGCACTCCGAAATCCGAAATCGACATGAGCGGCATCACCGACCCCGTAGCGGATTACCTGGCGCACCTGCGCAACGCGCAGATGGCCCGGCATCGCTTCACCGACGTGCCGGCCTCCAAGCTCAAGCGCGCCATCACCCAGATCCTCGTCGAAAAAGGCTACGTCCGTAACTACCTCAACATCGACGACGGCAAGCAAGGACTGCTGCGCATCTACCTCAAATACGACCCCGAAGGGCTGCCCGTCATCCACGACCTCAAGCGCGTCTCGCGGCCGGGCCTGCGCCGCTACGTCGGCGCCGACGAGCTGCCTCGCGTGCGCAACGGCCTCGGCATCGCCATCCTCTCGACCTCGCGCGGGGTGATGACCGACAAAGAGGCCCGCAAGATCAACATCGGCGGCGAGGTGCTCGCGTACGTCTACTAGGCCAACCCCGTTTTTCTTTCATCGCGCAAAGCAAAGGTGGACCATGTCTCGGATAGGCAAGCTGCCCATTGAGCTACGAGGCGACGTCAAGATCGACGTAGCCCCGAACAACCTGGTGAAGGTCAAGGGTCCCCGGGGCGAACTCTCGCTCCAGGTCGACCCCGACATTCTCGTGGAAGTCGAAGGCGGCGAGATCCTGGTCAAGCGCCCGACCGACCAGAAGCGGCACCGCGCCATGCACGGCCTCTACCGCGCGCTGCTGGGCAACATGGTCACCGGCGTTACGGAGGGCTACCGGCTCCAGCTCGAAGTCATCGGCGTGGGCTACCGCGCCGACCTCAACAACGACGTGCTGGAGCTGGCGCTGGGCTTCTCGCACCCGATCTACTTCCTGCCTCCGGAGGGCATCACCCTCTCGGTCGATCCGGGCGGGCGCGGCAAGAACCCGATCATCACCGTCGAAGGCATCGACAAGCAACTGGTGGGGCAGGTGGCGGCCAAGATCCGCGCGCTGCGTCCGCCGGAGCCATACAAGGGCAAGGGCGTGCGCTACGTGAACGAGTACGTCCGCCGCAAGGCCGGCAAGACCGCCGCCCGTTAGGCAGAGCTACAATCCTGAGAGAGAACGATGGCAACCAGGAAAGCGAAACATGCGAAGACGGCCCGGCGCCAGCGCGTCAAGCGCAGCGTGCGCGGCAAAGTCAGCGGCACGCCCGAACGGCCCCGCCTGACGGTCTTTCGCTCGAACAAGAACATCTACGCCCAGCTCGTCGACGACCTGGCCGGGCACACCCTGGCGGCGGCTTCGAGCCTGGAGGAAAGCGTGGAAGGGACGCCCGTGGACGTGGCGAAGACCGTCGGGCAGAAGCTGGCCGAGCGCGCCAAAGAGGCGGGCATCGAGCAGGCCGTCTTCGACCGCAACGGCTACCGCTACCACGGCCGCGTGCGGGCCGTGGCCGAGGGCGCACGCGCGGGCGGCTTGCAGTTTTAACCGAGCGACATCACGCTACTGAGAGCGATCATGGCAAAAGGAAAACAACGGCGCAATCGCGGGCGCGACACCGGCGATCAGAAAGAGTGGATCGAGAAACTCGTCACGGTCAACCGTGTGGCGAAGGTGGTCAAGGGCGGTCGTCGCTTTTCGTTCAACGCCGTCGTCGTCGTAGGAGACGGCGCGGGCCTGGTGGGCGCCGGCCTGGGCAAGGCCAACGAAGTGGCCGACGCCATCGCCAAGGGCACCGAAGACGCCAAGAAGAACCTGATCCGGGTGCCGCTGCGCCAGGGCACCATCCCGCACGGCGTCGTAGGCAAGCAGGACGCGGGCCGGGTGCTCCTGAAGCCGGCGGCGCCGGGTACGGGCGTCATCGCCGGCGGCGGCGTGCGCGCCGTGCTCGAATGCGCGGGCGTCAGCAACATCCTCTCGAAGTCGCTCGGATCGAGCAACCCGCACAACCAGGTCGGCGCCACCATCAACGCCCTCGAACGCCTCGAAGACCCGATGGAGGTAGCCCGGCGGCGCGGCGTCCCGTTGCAGAAAGTCTTTGAGGGCTAGTCGTCCGTTGTGCGCGCGCCCTCGTCGGCCACGGCGAGCCGCCCGCCCTCGAACGGACTACGAACTACGGATCCCCAACAGCGCCATGAAGAAACTCAAGATCACGCAGACGCGCAGCATCATCCACAGCAGCGCCCGGCAGCGGGGCACCATCGAGGCGCTGGGCCTGCGGCGTATGCACCACACGGTGACGCAAGACGACACCCCGGTAATCCGCGGCATGATCGACAAGGTGCGCCACCTGGTCGAAGTCGAGGAGGTCAAAAAGTAGCGTTCCGGCGTTCGGGTGCTCTGGCCCGAAGGCCGCAACACGCGCCCCCTTTTTTCAAAGCGAGTCCGTCTTCGAGGCATCGAGGCGGGCGTTTTAGCCAGCAGAGAGGACGATGGACTTAAGCAAACTCAAGCCTGCCAGCGGCGCCACGAAGCAGCGCAAGCGCCTCGGACGCGGCGTAGGCTCCGGCTACGGCGGCCACAGCTCCACGCGCGGCGACAAAGGCCAGAAGAGCCGTTCGGGCAACAACAAGATGCCCGCCTGGTTCGAGGGCGGACAGATGCCGCTGCAACGCCGCATTCCGAAATTCGGCTTCAAGAACCGGAACCGGAAGGAATACCGCGTTGTGAACGTAGCGCGGCTGGCCGAATTGGTCGAAGCCGGCACCCTCGACGCGGCGGCGCCGGTAACGCCGGCGGTGCTGGTCGAGGCCGGCCTGGCCGGCAAGTCGGACCTGGTCAAGATTCTGGGGAGCGGTGCGTTGAGCGTAGCGCTGCACGTGTCGGCGCACGGGTTCAGCAAAACGGCCCGCCGGAAGATCGAGGACGCCGGCGGCAGCGCCACCGTCGTCGAATTTTAGATTTCGGATGGCGGATGGCGGATTGGCAGGCTCGTAGCACCCAATCCGCACTCCGCACTCCACAATCCGCAATCAACCATGGCTGGTCTTGCCGAGAGCCTGCGTAACATCTGGAAGATCGACGAGCTGCGTCGGCGTATTCTCTATACGCTGTTCATCCTCGTCATCTACCGCATCGGGGCCTACGTCACGTTGCCCGGCGTGGACGCGAGCACGCTGGCGACCATCAACAGCTCGAACGATCCGAACAACCTCTTCGGCTTTTTCGACCTGTTTGTGGGCGGGGCGTTCAGCGCCGCCGGGGTCTTTGCGCTGGGCATCATGCCCTACATCACAGCCTCCATCATCATCCAGCTGCTGGGGGCCGTCGTGCCCTACTTCCAGAAGCTCCAGCGGGAGGGCGAGGAGGGCCGGCGCAAGAT
>JBFGTT010000031.1:0-13069 GCA_041565995.1 Rhodothermales bacterium | reverse complement strand
GCTTCGACCACCTTCATCAATTCGATGAAGTCTTCCTGGTCCTTTCTCGATGGCAGCAATGCCTTCACCTGCGCGTTGCTGAGCGGGCCGAGCGACGACAACTCCTTAGCAAGCTGGTCGTCCGTGAGTTGGGCTGCCTGTTGGGCTGCCTGTGCGAATGGATTCGACATGGCGCTTTGGAGAGTTGGGGGTTAATTAGCCGGAGAGGGCACCGGCGACGAGGGGGGCGGCGTCAGGGCTTTCAGGATGGCGTCGAGGGCGTTCGTGCCCTGGGCATTGTTGAGCGCAGTGCGCGCGACGCTGAGGCCCTGGTCAAGTTTGCCGCTCAGATCGGCCAGGCGTTGCTGGACATCCTGCGCCAGGTTGCCAACGCCGAGGCTCTGGAAGAGTTGCTCGCGCTCCTGGCTGACGCGGCTGGCGGCCTCCAGGCGCCCCGTGATGGCGCTCTGCCCGGCAAGGAGCTGGCCGTAGGCGGCACTAAGCTCCGCCGCGACCTGCTGCTCCTGCCGGGCCAACGGATCGAGCAGCGAATTCCGGCGCTTCTGCATCTCGCCGTGCGCAGCCTCCGCCCACAGGATCATCAGACGGCCCGGCGTGTCGGTGCCCAGCAGCGAGGTTACGTGTACCGTGGCCGCCTCAAGCTGCGGATCGGCCAGGCCGAACTGGCTCAACGTGCTGCGGATGACGGCCGGCTCGCCGCTCCGCTCGGCGTCGAGCTTCGGGATCAACGCATCGACGGCGGCTACCGCCTGGGTCGAATCGACGTAAAGCCGCATGGCCTGGACGAGTTCGCTGCGCTCGCTCCGGCTGAACTGCGAAACGTTCTTCAGCGTGTTCAGGATATCCGAGGTCGCCAGAAAGTTGCGCAGAAACAGCGGCTCCCACTCGTCGGTGAGGAAATCCTCGATCTTCTGGCGCTCGACGGCGAAGTAGCTGTGGACGGCCTCAAGGTGCAGCCGCTGCATCTCGGCTATGCGCGAGCCTACGTCGGCGGAGAGTTGCACCGTGGACGGGCTGATGGACGAGCAGGCAGCAAGGCTCAACAGGAAGACGACACCAGGCAGAAATGTTGCGGCCCGCCGGCCAATCTTGGTTCGGCTGGTCATAATCCAGAGAGGTTAAAGTTAGAAAAAGGGCGGTAGGGGTGCGCTTGGGGGTAATGTCGGCTTTCAGCCGTCAGCGTTCAGCCAAAGCGTCTTTAAGCTGACGGCTGACAGCGCTCCCGGCAAGGCGGTCACCCTCTTGCGCACACTTCTCAAGAGGGGGCCGCCTGCCGCGTCAATAGATCAACTCGACGGAGAAGCTGCGCACGGTGCCTACGTCCTGCGTAGCCTCGTCGGTCACTTCGAGCGTCCAGGTGCCCTGTGGATTGGCGCCGGCGAAGGCGGCCAGCGCCGGCGCGTTGACCTTGTCGTAGCGCTGCTTGATGTTGTCCGTCCCGCGTCCGGTGCGGTCGTGGAGCGTGGCGGTACCCGCCGGCCCGACGATCTTCACCACCAGGTCGCCGATGTAGGTGTGCTCGATGTCCACCGAGACGGCCACCTCCCTGGCGGCGCGGGTGTCGCCCACTTCGACGGAGAGCCGGGAGGTCTGCTTGTCCCGGACCGCCACGTCCTGCACGGCGGTGTGGATGGCGGTGTAGGCCGGCTGCGGCGGCAGCGCCAACTCGACGGCCTTCGCGGCGTTGACCCGCCCGTAGCCGTAGAAGGCGCTGTGGCCGTTGGCGTCGTAGTTGCCGCCCGCCGCGTCGATCTGGTCGCAGGAGCGTTTGAGGAGGTCCTTGACCTCGTCCCAGCGCAGAGCTGGGTTGCGGGCCAGGATGAGGGCGGCCACGCCGGCCACGCCGGGCGCCGCGCTGGAGGTGCCGCCGAAGCTGTTGGTGTAGTGGCCGGCGGCGTCGCCCTGGCTGGCCTGGCCGGGGTTGTAACCGACGGCGCCGGAGCGGTCGGTAGTCCAGATGCCGGGCGTCTTGGGCGCGGGATGGTTGAAGGGCGTGTGCACGAAGTCGCTGCTGGGAAAAGCGCACCAGATGGCGTTGCCGAAGTCGCTGTAGACGCTGCGCGTGCCGGTGTCGTTGCAGGCCGCCACGGCGACGACCTTGTCGGAGCGGGCGTAGCCGTCGTTGTCGACGCTTTCGTTGCCGTTGCCGGCGGCCCAGACGATGACGCACCCCTTGCCGCCGCGCCCGTTGCGAATGGCCCATTCGATGGCCAGCCGGGTCGAGTCGGGCAGCGGAACGTTCTGGTTGTGCACCGGATCGTTGGGATCCCACCATTTGCCATCGCGCGGCCCCCAGCTGCACGAGATCACGTCGGCGCCCTGCTGCGCGGCGTGGATGAAGGCGTCGGCTTCGTTCTGCGAGCCGAGGCCCGAGACCAGGCGGATGGGCATCAGGCGCGCCCTGGGCGCCACGCCCGAGGCGCCGACGCTGCCTTCGGCGCAGGCCACCCCGGCGCAGGCCGTGCCGTGGTTGTTGCCGCTGCCGGGCCGCGGGTTGCTCCGGTTGGGATGGTTGTCCGGGACCGACGCGTTGAGCGGCGCGACGATCTTGCCGGAAGTCCGGAACTCCTCGTGGTCGATGTCCACGCCGTCGTCGATGACGGCGATGACGGTGCCCTGGCCCTCGGTCGTGGTCCAGGCCGCCTCGACGTTGGCGTGCGCGTTGACGGACGTGCCGCCGACGGTGGTGCGCTTGAGGTGCCATTGCGGTGCGAAGGCCGCCCGCCGGCGCGGCTCCCGCACCAGTTCGGGATGGCAACACTCGACGCTCTCCTCCTTCAGCAGCGTGTGCGCCAGCTCGAAAACCCGCAGCCCCGTGCCCTCCTCCGCCTCCACGAAGTAGGCGTTGCGCGCGTACTCCAGCGCCCGCTTGACCTTGAGCTTATGCTGCTTGAGCAGCTTCTTGCAGGCCGTCGCCGACAGGTCGTCGTCGAACTTGATGAAGAGGTTTTCGGTGTAGAGCACCGGCTCCTTGGATTTCGCGTCGTGCAGTACCCGCCCGGCGAAGCGCACGTCCGCTTCTTCCCGAAGGACCGCCCGCGCCTCGTCGCGCACGGCTTTGCGGTTGCGCCGCGCCTGGGTGCGGAAGACCTCCACCCCCGCCATCGGAAACCGGGCCTCCACGTCGAATTTATCGAGCACGGCGCGCGCCTCGCCCGAGAGCGGAGCGCCTTCGAAGGGCGCGCCCTCCGTCAGAGAGTTGCGGCTGTGGGTTCGGACGGCCACCAGGTCGTCGCTCTCGTCGAGCTTGTATTCGGTGCCGTCGGCGTAGCGAACGGTGAACATAACAGGACCTCCTTGATTTGATGAAGACAGAATAGCGATCATCCGGCCACCTGGTGTGGCCCTTCACAAAGTAACTTAAGCCAGAGCCATGCTGAAACATACGCGTTTCGACGACTACCCGCAACGCATCCGCTACGGCACCGAGCGCCCCGAGGCGGTGTACGCGCGGGTGCCCGGCTACTATGCCGTGCACGGACGCCCCACCGGCGCCCCCGCACCCGGCGCCGTGCTGCTGCTCGAAGAACAGGCCATCGCCGTCTTCGAGGGCGAGGCCGAAGGGCCGCCGGCCGCCACGCTCACGCCGGTCTACGCGCTCGAACCGAACGGCCCGCTGGCCGTGCCGACGGGCCGCGTCTTCGTCCGCTTCGCCGAGGGCGTGGACGTCGAAACGCGCCGAGACGCCCTCCACCGCGCCGGGTACGAGGTGGTGCAACGCCTGGCCTACGCGCCGCAGGCCGCCTGGCTGCGCGCCCATTCGGGCGAGCCGGCCCACGCGCTGGCCAACATCCCCGCCCTCGAAGCGCTGCCGGACGTCGAAAACGTCGAGCCGCAGATGCTCACGGAGCCGGCGCGGCGCCGCTAGCCGGGCCGAGGCGCCCCGGCTCTATCAGAAAAGACGCACGACGCACGAAAATATAACCTCGCCGCTAAAATAAACGAGGATTGAGGATGCAGGATAGCGAATCGCCCGGCAGCGCCCGCCATCGGCCATCTTCTATCCTCGACCTTCGATCCCCTCACCCTCCGCCGTCGGCAGCGTGAAGCCGAAGGTGGACCCCCGCCCCAGGTGGCTCTCGATCATCAGGCGGCTCTCGTGGGCGCCCAGGATGTGCTTGACGATGGCCAGGCCCAGGCCCGTACCGCCCTGGCTGCGCGAACGGCTGGTATCGACCCGGTAGAAGCGTTCGGTCAGGCGGGCGATGTGTTGCGGCGCCACGCCGATGCCGTCGTCTACCACGGAGACTTTGACGCTTCGGGAGGGCAGCAGCCGGGCCACCACTTCGACGCGCCCGCCCGCGTTGTTGTACTTGATGGCGTTATCGACCAGGTTGACGAGCACCTGCCGGATGCGCTCGCGGTCTCCCCGGATGGGCGGCAGGCCCTCGGGCACGACGCACCGCAGCGCCACGTCCTTGCCCTGCGCCAGCGGCTCGAGCGACTCGACGACCTCGCGCGCCAGGCGGCATAGCTCGAACGGCGCCATCGTCATCTGCAACTCGCCCATCTCGATGCGCGCCACCTCGCCGAGGTCTTCGGCCAGGTTGCTCAACCGCTCGGCGTTGCGCAGGATCTTTTCGACGAACGAGCGGCGTACCTGCTCGTCTTCGAGCGCGCCCTCGAGCAGGGTCTCGGCAAAGCCCCGGATCGAAAAGATGGGCGTCTTGAGTTCGTGCGAGACGTTGCCGAGGAATTCGCGCCGGTAGTTTTCGATGCGGTGCAACTCGGCGATCTCGGCTTCGAGGGCCTGCCCGGCGCGGTAGACCTGCCAGATGAGGTCGTTCAGCTCGTCGCCGCGCGGCAGGCGGGCGGCCTCCAGGTTCTCGAACCGGCGCTTGCGGATCTGCCGGAGCGTCGAGCGAGCCAGTTCCAGGCGCGCGGCCAGCAGCCGGAAAGCTGCCGCGTAGGCCGCCGCCCCGACGCCGAGGGCCAGGAGCAGGATCGCACCCAGCGGCAACGCCGGCCCGAGCCATCGCAGCGCCAGGGCCAGCGCCGCCGTCACACCCGCCACCGCCAGCGCAACCTTGAGTGAGAGCCGGTGCAAGCCCGGCAGGCGCAAACGAGGCGTCTTTTCCATGCTGGATCGTCCTACTCGGCGAACTTGTAGCCGACGCCCTTGACGGTCTCGATGCAGGCGCTGCCGAGCTTCTCGCGGATCTTGCGCACGTGTACGTCCACGGTGCGGTCCACCACGTAGACGTCGCTGCCCCAGACCTGGTCGAGCAGTTCCTGCCGGCTGAAGACTTTGCCGGGGTGGGCGGCCAGAAAATGCACCAACTCGAACTCTTTGCGCGGCAGGCGCACTTCGCGGCGCTCGCCCTCGTGCTGCTGGAAGACGAGGTAGCGGTCGCGGTCGATTTCGAGGCCGTGGATGCGTAGCAGGTTGGGTGGTTGTTCGAGGCGCTGGGCGCCGCGCAGCAGCGCCTTGACCTGGCTGACGATGACGCCCACCGCCGCCGACTTGGGCAGGTAGCTGTCGGCTCCGACGTCGAGGCCCCGGACGTGGTGTTCTTCGCCGGTGAGTGCCGTCAGCATCAGGATGGGCGTGGCACGCAGGCGGGGATCCTGGCGCAGGCGGCGGCAGGCCTCGATGCCGTCCATGCGGGGCATCAGGATGTCGAGCAGGACCAGGTCGGGCGTTTCGACGCCGGCGGTTTCGAGCGCCTCGACGCCGTCGCGGGCCGTCACCGTCTCGAAGCCTGCTTTCTCCAGGTTGTACTGCAGCAGGTCCAGGATGTCGTCTTCGTCGTCGACGACGAGGATCTTCGGCGGGGTTTTGTCGGGATCGCTGGCTATCATCTTCCGGTGTTCCTCTGCTCAAACGCTGGCGAGGCGCCCGCCCGAGCGCTGGCGCGCGGGCAGGCACAGCATGTAAAGGTACGGCAGCCCCCCCGCGCCGGGCATTACGCAATCGTTAACAATGCGCCGGGGCCGGCGGCGAAACGCTTTCCCTGAGCGACGGCGCGCCGTCGCTCAGGAGGAGAGTTCGAGCCGTAGCGAGCGTGCCACCTGCCGGCCGGTGGTCAGGTCGGTCAGGCGCACCACCACCTCCAGTTCGCCGCGCCCCTGCCACTCGCTCAGATCCAGCAGGATGCTTTCGCGGGCGGTGCGGCTGGCGCCGGTGTAGGTGGAGCGGGCCGAGGTAATCTCGTCGCCCCTTCCGCCGAGGAAGCGCAGCAGCGAGGAGGCGCCGCTGCGGCGCACCTCGTAGGCGATCTCGAAGTGCGTCCGGTCGTCGCTGCCGAAGGCCAGGTGGTAGGCTTCGAAGTAGAGGCCCAGCGAGATCTCCGGGGTGATGACGGAGAAGGGATAGGGCGCGGCGGCGCGGTCGAAGGCGTCGGGGTCGGTCACTTCGCCGAGGACGTAGGTGGGGCGCAGGTCGCTCATCTCGAGCGCGGCGGCGTCGGCGTCGAGCGCGCGGAGCGAATCGACCCGGTGCGTGGCGACCTTGACGCGGGGTCCCAGCGCCATCGTCCGCGCGTCGGAGCGGCGGCGGTCGGGCAGGTGCTGGTCCCATTCCAGGGCGAGGTGGTAGAGGCCGGTATCGCCCCGGACGACGGCCTGCTGCACGGGGATGGCGGCCTCGCCCCGGGTGGGCAACTCGTCGATGAAATAGTGCGTCAGGTTGACCACGCGATCCTCGTACTGCGCCGTTTTCTGCACCGTCGTGAGGCGGAGAAGGTAGGCTTCGAAGGCGCCGTAGCCCTCTTCTTCGAGCTGTTCGCGCTGCTTTTTCGAGGGCATCAGCGCGCCGGGTTCGGGGCTCCAGTAGATCTCGGTGCGCGTGGTGCCGTCGTCGTCGAGAAAGCGGGCGGTGCGCACAGCCACCGGCAGGATCTCTTCTTCGCGGAAAACCTCGGTGTACTGGCGCGGCACGTACTGCTCGCGCCGCCCGTAGGCCTGGTCGTCCTCCGACTGGCTCCGCACCAGGAAGCCCTCGGCGAAGACGC
This sequence comes from Rhodothermales bacterium, assembly GCA_041565995.1. Lineage (GTDB taxonomy): Bacteria > Bacteroidota > Rhodothermia > Rhodothermales > JBFGTT01 > JBFGTT01. Next base: position 6,116 of record JBFGTT010000031.1, on the reverse strand, counting down.
TCGGCGGCTGGGCCTGTGTGTTGAGCGATCCGCTGCCGCCGAAGCGCCGCGCGTAGGCGATCTGGTCGGCGTAATCCTCGACCTCGCTGTAGCGCGGGGCGAAGTCGGGATGCAGCGGGCCGAGTTGCCGGTAGATCGTCTGCAGCACGGCCACCAACATGACGGCTTTCTGCGTGCCCCGGCCCGACGTGAAGCCGTAGCGGAGGGGACGGGGGATGAGGTCTTCGGTGGTGCCAACGCGGTACGTCCCCCGGTCTTCGACGAAGAGGTAGTAGGCCGCCCGGTCGATGTGGCCGTAGAGCCAGAACTCGTTGCCGGGAAAGTCCGACAGGCTCACCGTGACGCCGGGCTGGAAGACTTCTTCGATCTCGGGGCTGTTGAAGCTGACGGAAAGCTGCCGGTCGGGCTTGCCGAAGCGCACGTAGACCTCGCCCCGCTCGTCGAGGCCGGTGGGGCGCTCGGCGTAGGCGTAGTGTTGCCCGGCGTAGGCGACGCGTTCGAGGTGTTCTTCGAGGCGCTCGTTGTGGCGCGTGGCGGGCAGCGGATCCTGGCTGCGCCACCACGCCACGAGCAGGTGCCCGGCGTCTTCGCGCATCGACCAGCCTTCGGCAGGGGCGTCGGCCTCGCCGCGCATCAGGCGCCGGCGCACGGACGCCGGCAGGATCAGCGCCAGGTGGGCCAGGTGCCGGTTGACGAGGGCACGCTCCTCCGGCAGCAGGTCGGCGTCGAGGCTGGCGAGCAGGTTGAGGTAGATCCAGACGGCTAGCTGCACGTCGTCGCGTTGCCCGGAGGCGGCCAGCGCGGGCAGCGAGGCGTCGCCCAGGCGCACGTCGAACCGGCCCGCTTGCCTCAACGCGTCGAGGCCGTTGCGCCAGGCCGCGCGCATCGCGGGCGCGTCGCCCTGCGCCTGGTAGGCCCGCCCCAGCCAGTACGCCGCCGCCCCGTGCTGCGGATCGACGTAGCCGGGCGCCTGCCGCACTAGTTCGGCCAGCAGCGGCACCGCCTGCGCATACGCGCCGCGCTGCACCGCCTCGACGCCCTCCGCAAACGCCTGCGCCGAGGCCGCCTGCGCCGAATCCGCCGCCTGGGCGAAGGCGCTGGCCGCCGCGCCGCCCCAGAGGAGCAGTAGCAGGCAAAAAGCTGGATAGCGTCTGGATGTCCGCATCGTTCGACGGGCGCTCACGTGCCGGGGTCTACAGCGTTCTACGCCTGGGTCGCCGAGGGTTTCGAGGGCCGCCGACGCTTCGCTTCCCGGCATGCCTCAGCGGAAGGAAAGGTTCAGGCCGAAAGAGGGGATGAAGGGAAACATGTAGACGGGTTCCTCGAACAGCACGGGCCGGGGCGGCGGCCGCAGCGAAAGCGGCAACCCCGGCGGCGGCTCGACGACCTCGACGACGTGCTGGTAGCTCATTGTGTTGCGCCGGTTGTAGAGGTTGATCAGGTCCAGGTAGACTTCGAGCGCGAGGGCCGGCCAGGCGTAGGCGAACGTCAGGCGTGCGTCGAGGCGGTGGTAGGCCGGCAGCCGCGCCGCGTTGACGTTGGCGGCGTCGCCGTAGCGCGGCACCAGGCGCGCCCTGCCGGTGGCCGGGTCCGTCAGCACGACGCCGCGCGTCTGGCCGCTCGCCGGATCGGTGACGACGGCGGCCAGCGGTTCGAGGCCCAGCGCCGGCGTGTAGGGAAAGCCGCTGCCGTAGCGCCAGGTAAGCCCCAGGTCGAAGTACCGCCCCAGGCGCCGGTTGAGCACCAGGTTGAGCGTGTGGCGGCGATCGTAGTCGAATGGGAAACGGACTTGCTGCCCGGCGACGGTCTGCCGCCGGTCGGCGCGGGCGTAGGCGTAGGAGAGCCAGCCGCTCCAGGCGTCGGCGGGGACGGCGCGGCGTCGTTCGAGCAGCGCCTCGACGCCATAGGCCTCGCCGCCGCCGCCGTTGACCGGCTCCGTCGTGAGGGCGAAGACTTCTTGCTGCCGGACGAAGTAGGCGGCGGGATCCAGCCGCCCGCCCTGCCCCGGCTCGGTGCCCACCGGCAGGTACTCGGCCACGGGCCGCGTCACCGGGCGCGAGGCCTGCTCGATCAACCCTTCGAACTGCTTCCAGTAGACCTCAAGGCGGACGTGCCACTGCTGATCCAGCCGGCGGCTCACCCCGGCGGCCAGGTGCCAGGCTTCTTCGGCCCGCAGGCTGTCGAGGCCGGCGAAGCGCGCCAGGTTGAAGACGTTGTCGGGGTCGAGCAGCTTCTCGAAGCCGGGGCTTTGCACGTAGCGCCCGCCGGCCAGGCGCACCGTCGTGGCCGCGGCGAGGGCGAGGGAGAGGTTCAACCGGGGCGAGAGGTAACCCCGGCCCGGCAGGCCGAAATAATCGTAGCGCAGGCCGGGCTGGAGGAAGACGCTGCCGCCGAAGAGCTCCACCTGGTCCATCACGTAGACCTGGAAGCGGCGATACGTCTTCGCCACGTCGATGCTGTCGGCCAGCGCGCTCAGCAGCGGGTTGGCGACCTGAAAAGCGTCGAAGACGACGGCGCCGAAGGCGTTGAGGCCGAGGTCCAGGTCGAGCGTATTGCGCAGCCAGTCCACGCTGCCGCCGGCCTCTACGCTGTGGCGGCCCGCACGCCAGAGGATCCGCCCGCCCAGGGTGGCTTTCTCGAGCCGGTGCGCCTGCCGGTAGGCGAAGCGGGCCGTGTCGGCGACGCCGCCGAAGACGGGCGGCGGATCGCCGCCGACGCCGTCGAGGCCGCCGACGGCGCCGTCGCGGGGCTGCAGGCCGCCGACGAGGTCGCTGCCGCCGCCGGTGCGGTAGGCGTTGGCCAGCAGGCGGACCTCCACGTCGGCGTTAGGCGCGTAGGACCAGCTCAGGCCCAGCGCGGTGTTGCGGCTCGTCGTCTCGCCGTCGAGGAGGGTCTCGGCGGCCCCCTCCTGCCGTCCTACCTGGTCTTGCTGGGCCACGAAGTCGAGCGCGTCGCGGCTGTGCAGGGCCGTCAGGCGCAGCGTATGGCCGCGCGCCGGGCGTAGCGCCAGGCGCACCTGCCCGTCGGCGAAGTCGGGAAAGGCAACCTCGTTGAAGACGCCGACGCGCCGGGCGAAGGTGTTGGCGAAAGAGTCGAAGTAGGTGCGCCGCCCGCTCACGAGCCAGCTTCCCTGCCAGAACCCGGTCCTGCCTTCGAGGAGCAGGTTGAGGCTGAGCAGGTTGACGCCGATGCGCCCGGCCAGCGTCCGCTCCGGGGCGCCGTCGCGCGTCTGCACGGCCAGCACGGATGAGAGGCGGTCGCCGTAGCGAGCCGGGAAGGCGCCCGCGTAGAGATCGACCTGGCCGATGGTGGCCGGGTTGAGCAGGCTGCCGAGGCCGCTGAGCTGGTAGGGGCTGAAGACCTCGATGTCGTCGAGGAGGATCAGGTTCTGGTCGGGGGTGCCGCCGCGCACGACGAGCTGGCTGGCAAAGTCGCCGGCGGAGAGCACGCCGGGCAGCGCTTGCAGGGCGCGCAGTACGTCTTCGGCGCCGCCGGCAAGCTGCCGGACCTGCTCGGGCCGGATGCGCGTGAGCGAGACGCCGGCGTCGGCCCGCTCCTGCGCCAGGCTGGCACTGACCTCCACCTCCTGCATCTTCACCACCTCCGGCGCCATCTGCAGGTCCAGCACGATGGGCTGCGCCCCGAGGGCCACCTCCACCTGCGCGCGCCGGTAGCCCACGTGCCGCGCCAGGAGCGCGTAGACGCCCGCCGGCACCCCGCCGAGGCGATACCGCCCTGCCTCGTCCGTCGCCGTGCCAGCCACAACCGCCCCGGCGCGTTCCAGCGTGACGTTTACCGAAGCCAGCGGCGCCCCCGTTGCCGCATCGCGCACGGTCCCGCTTACGGCGCCGTCCTGCGCCCGTAGCGCCGGGGCGTACCACGGCAGCAGCGCCAGCATCACGGTCAGTATGCAGCGGCGGGCTTTCATCGCAGAAGCAGCGGAAGAGGGGGCGAACCGCTACGCACAGTATACGACGCGGCAGGCTCTACTTCCGCACGTTGACGTTCTTCACTCGCGAACCGGATACCGAATGGTGACCTCGGCGGCGCCGGCGGGCAGGGGCGCTTCGGTTTGCGTGCCGCCGGGCCAGCGCACCGCGACGCCCTTCGCCGCGCGGCCTGCCGCCAGGCCCAGCACCTCCACCGCCGACGACTGCCCCCAGTAGCCCGCTCCCGCCGTCACCAGCCGCGCCGGACCCTGCGCGCCGTCGTCGTAGACCAGCCGCACCAGCGCGCCCACGCCCGCCGGGTTGCCCGCCGGCCCCGCCAGGCGCACGCGCACCCCCGGCGCGGCCCGCGCGTTGCGGTAGCGCTTCGTCGCCGCGCCGTTCTGCGTCACCACGAGGTCCACGCGGGCGTCGCCGTCGAAGTCGCTCACCGCCGCGCCGCGCTGTTCGCCGTAGACCTGCACGCCCGACGTCTGCCCCGGCACGGCCTCGAAGCCGCCGTGGCCGTCGCCGCGCAGCCACAGGCCGCGTCCGGCGTCGAGGCGCGGCGCATCGGCCTGGGTGGCGAAGAGGTTCTGACTCAGGAAGAGGTCGTCGCGCCCGTCGCCGTCGAAGTCGGCCACGGCGACAGCGAAGGCGGGGGCGAGTTGGGCTTCGGGGGGCAGCGGGACGGCCTCGAACCGCGCGTCGCGCTGGAGGAAGAGCGTGCTGGCAAGCGTACCGGCCTCCTGGTAGGGCGCTCCCCGGAAGGAGGAGCCGACGATTTCGTCGAGCGAGGCGGCGGCGAACTGCGCGTGGGTGGGCGTGTGCCGCCGCACGAAGGGCATGGCGTAGGAGAGATAGGAGAGCCTGCGTTCGGGCAGGTAGGCCGCGCGGCTCGGCTCGTAGCGCGCTTCGATCACGTCGAGGATGCCGTTGCCGTCGAAGTCGCCCCGGTAGAGACGCAGGGGTTGGCCGGACTGTTCGGGGCGGCCGTACTTCGTGTTCCATCCCCCGTTGGTCGCCACGAGGTCGAGCCGCCCGTCGGCGTCGAAGTCGCCCAGGGCCACGCCGTTCCACCAGCCGGTGTAGGCGTCGAGGCCGTAAGCCGCCGTGGCGTCCTCGAAGTGTCCGTCGCCCGTGTTCAGGTAGAGGCGCACCGCGCCCCAGTCGGTCGCCAGCGCCACGTCGGCGTCGCCGTCGCCGTCGAGGTCGCCGAGGGCGGCGCCCGAGACCATGCCCGCGCCGTCGAAGGCGGCGCTGCGCGGCAGGTCCGGCACGAAGCGACCCTCCTGCTGGAGGTAGAGGCGCGAGGGGGCGGCCTCCGGATAGCGTCCCGGCACGTGCCGCCCTCCGGCGAAGAGGTCGAGGTCGCCGTCGCCGTCTACGTCGGCGAGGGCCAGCGGGCCGACGGCGGCGGGGCCGAAGGGCAAGCTTTCGAGCAGGCGCAGGCCGCCGCCGCTGAAGGCGTAGAGGCGCACCTCCGAGTCGGTCGGTCGGTCGCGCGGCCCGCGCTCGTAGTTCGAGACGGCGACGAAGACGAACGCGCCGCCGCCGGGCCGGGGCGTGGCCACGATGCCGACCTGGTCGAAGACGGCGTTTTCGGCGAGCGGTCCGGCGGGAGCGAGGCGCCTCAGGCGGCCCGCGCCCTCGTTGCGGAAGACGGCCAGCGCCCCGCCGCGCCCGCTGCCGACGAGCAGGTCGTCGTCGCCGTCGCCGTCGAGGTCGGCCCAGGCCACTGCCGGCCCCTGCTGGCTCAGGCGGCGGGGCAGCAACGGCTGGCGCGCGAAGTCGTCGTAGGGCGCTTCCGCGTGCGTATGCGCCAGCGGTGCCTCTTCGAAGAACGGCGCGTCACGGTCCGCCGCGCCGGAAGCTACCGCCGGCGCCGCGCCCGCCTCGTAGATCTCGTACACCCGGTTGGCCCGCGCGCCCTCCACCCGGCTCGTCTTGCCGTTGCGCCAGACGACGTCGATCACCAGCGAGTCGCCCTCACGCGCGGCGAACGTCTGCAGCGCCTCGCTGCCGGAGAGGTACAACCCGCCGCTCGTGACCTCCTTGAGCTGCGCCACCGGCCCGCCCGTCACGCGGATTTTCGCGCCGACGCCCTGCGTGTTGGGCGGCTCGCCGTGCAGGCGCACGGCCAGGCGCGGCGCCGCCGTCGTGTTGCGGAACAGCCCCGCCGGGCCGTTG
>JBFGTT010000030.1:0-13439 GCA_041565995.1 Rhodothermales bacterium | reverse complement strand
GGTTCTGCGGCGCCTTCTGCCCCCGGACGAGCGACCAGAGCAGGTAGAAGAGCACCAGGAACAGCCCGGCGGCCAGGATCCACGAGCCGTAGGTCGAGAGCTGGTGCAACGCCGTGAACTGCTCCGGATAGTCGTAGTAGCGACGCGGCATGCCCTGGCTGCCCATGACGAACTGCGTAAAGAAGGTCAGGTTGAAGCCGACGAAGATGAGCACCGCCGCGATCTGTGCGGGCCGCTCCGCATACATCTTGCCGGTCATCTTGGGCCACCAGTAGTGCAGCCCGCCCAGCAGCGCGATCACCGTGCCCCCCATCATCACGTAGTGAAAGTGCGCCACGATGAAGTAGGTGTCGTGCAGGTGCACGTCTACGGCCAGCACGCCCACCATGATGCCCGTCAGCCCGCCGATGGTAAACAGAAACAGGAACGAGAGCGCGTAGAGCATCGGCGTCTTGAACCAGATCGACCCCCGGTACATCGTCGCCACCCAGTTGAAGACCTTGATGCCCGTCGGAATGCCGATCAGGTAGGTGATCAGCGAAAAGATGATCGACGAGATGGCCGACTGCCCGGAGACGAACATGTGGTGCCCCCAGACCAGGAAGCCCAGGAACGCAATGGCCACCGACGAGAGCGCGATGAACGTATAGCCGGAGATCTTCTGCCGCGAGAACGTCGCCATCAACTCGCTGATGATGCCGAAGGCCGGCAGGATCATGATGTAGACCGCCGGGTGGCTGTAGAACCAGAAGAAGTGCTGGAAGAGCACCGGGTCGCCGCCCAGGGCCGGGTCGAAGATGCCGATCTGGAGGAACTTCTCCAGAAACAACAGCACCATCGTGATGCCGATGACGGGCGTGGCGAGCACCTGCACGATGCTGGTGGCGTAGATGGCCCAGACGAACAGCGGCAGGCGGTTCCACGTCAGGCCCGGCGCCCGCATCTTGTGCACCGTCACGATGAAGTTGATGCCGGTGAAGATCGAGGCGAAGCCGGCCACGAAGACGGCCATCGTCACGAAGAGCACGGCGCTGTCGCCGCTGCTCGAATAGGGCGTGTAGAACGTCCACCCGGTATCGACCTGCCCGACGACGATGGCCGTGATGGCCAGCGCCGCGCCGGCCAGGAAGACGTACCAGCTGGCCAGGTTGAGCCTCGGGAAGGCTACGTCCTTGGCGCCGATGTGGATCGGCAGCACGAAGTTGCCCAGGATGGCCGGCACCGACGGCACGATGAACAGAAACACCATCATGATGCCGTGCAGCGTGAAGAACTGGTTGTAGGTGTCCGGCTCGACGATGGTTTTGCCCGGCTCGAGCAGTTCGATGCGCACGAGCAGCGCCAGCACGCCGGCCACCAGGAAGAAGACGGCCACCGTGAGGCCGTACATCACCCCGATGCGCTTGTGGTCGATGGTGGTCAGCCACGACCAGAGGCCCCGGTCGTGGTTGAGGTAGTTATGCGCCCCGTCGTGCTGCGCTTCGGCGGCCTGCGCCGTGGCGCCGGCGGGTGGTGTTACCGTGGCCATAGGGTATGAGGAATTAGGAAAGGGGAAATAGGAATCAGGAACAGGTCAGGCTTCGCCCGGCAAGTACCCTTTTCCATTTCCCTTTTCCATGTCATTGCTGCTCCTGGATGAACGCGATCAGGTCGCCGAGTTGCTCCGGGGTGAGGTTGGCGTAAGCGTTGGGCATCACCGGCTGAAAGCCCTGGACGATCTTCGCCGCCGGCTGGAGGATCGACTCGCGCAGGTAGTTCTCGTCGGCGGCGACCGAGGTGCCGTCGGCCATCGGCCTCGTCTGGCCGAAAAGCCCCTGGAAGCTCGGCCCCACGCCCGGCGTGCCGTCGAGGCTGTGGCAGGCCTGGCAGCCGAGTTGTTCGTAGAGCAGGGCGCCGCGCTGGGCCGGCGGCGCGTCCGAAGGCAGCATGCTCTCGGCCAGCCACCGGTTGAAATCGTCCTGCCCCTGCACGATGACCGTCGTGAGCATGCCCGAATGCTGCGTGCCGCAATACTCGGTGCAATAGACCGCGAAGGTGTCCTGCCGGGTCGCCTCGAACCAGACCGCCGTGTAGCGGTTGGGCAGCACGTCCTGCTTGATGCGGAAGGCCGGCACGAAGAAGCTGTGCAGCACGTCGGCGCTGCTCATGCGCAGGCGCACCGGGCGGCCCACCGGCACGTGCAGTTCCGCCGAGGTAGCCCCGTTGGGATATTCGAACCGCCACGACCACTTCTGCGCGTAGACCGTGATGGGGTAGGCGTTGGGCGGGGCCACTTCGAGCTTCAGGTATGCCTTGAAGCCCCAGGTGAAGACCACCAGCACCAGCAGCGTCGGCACGATGATCCAGGCCGCCTCCACCAGCTTGCTCTCGTGCACCGGCGTGGGGCGGTCCGCCTGGCTGCGGCGGCGGTACTTGTAGGCGAAGTACGTCATCGTGGCGACCACCCCCACGAAGAGGATGACGCTCACCCAGTAGACGAAGTAGAAGAGGCTGTCGATCTCGCCGGCCATCGTCGAAGCCGGTTCGGGAAGCCAGAAGGTTCCTGCATCTTCCATGGTCTAGCCGTGTTTTCGACGGAGCAACGTCGTTGGAAATCCGAACTTCGAAGGTCAGGCGGCGGGGAGGGCGCGGTGCTTGCCGCCCTCGCGTCGCCAGAAATAGACCAGCACGGCCCCGAGCGCCAGCACCGTCAGCAGCCCGCCGAGTTGCATCAGGGCCAGCGCGTCGGCCACGTACGAGTTGGCCTGCGGGTCGTAGCGGAAGCAGTAGAGCAGAAATTGGTCGAGGGGGGTGCCTACCTGGCCCGCCGAGGCTTCGACGAGGGCCGCGCGCACGTCGCGGGGCGGGAGGTCCATCCCGTAGAGGTAGCGCGTGATGGTGCCGTCGCCGCCGAGGAAGATCAGCGCTGCCGGGTGGGCGAACTCCTGCTGCTCCTCGACCCAGCGGAAGCGAAAGCCGACGGCGCGGGTGAGCCGGTCGATGGCGGCGTCTTCGCCGGTGAGGAAGTGCCACCCGGCGGCGGCTTCGGGCCTGTCGAGTTGCCCGAGGTAGCGTTCCTTCTGCCGGGCCGCCAGCTCCGGCGTCTCGATGGCGTTGAAACTGACCGTGAGCACCTCGAAGGCGCCGCCCGGCGTCCAGTCCATCTCGCCGAGCGTGGTCGTCAGGCGGTCCAGCACGAGGTTGCAGAGCATCGGGCAGTCGTGGTAGACGAGGTTGAGCAGGACGGGCCGTTCGCCGTCGAAGAAGGCGCCGAGGGGCGTCGGTTGCCCGGCTTCGTCGCGGAAGACGGCGTCGAGGGGAAGCGCCTCGCCCAGGCGTTCGTCCAGGCCCACGCCGTCGAGGCCGGGGGGCGTCTGGCCGGTGCGTTGCGCGGCGGCGGGCCACGCCGGCAGCAGGCCGCCGGCGAGCAGGCAGCCCATCAAGACCAGGCTATGTATCCACCGTGCGCGCATGAGGTTGGGGTCGTTGGCGGGCCGCCTAGTCGCCGGGCCGCAGCCGCAGTTCCGGCGAAAAGTCCCCGCCGGGTTGTGCGTAGGCCCGGTTGACCATCAGCTCCATGGCCTGGTCGATGGGGATGCGGTAGATCTTCTCGGCGTCGTTGACGACTTCGTACCGCGTCAGCTTGCCGGCGGCCCGGGCTTCGACCTCGCGCAGGTCCGGATAGTCCAACTGCATGGCCGCCTGCTCGCGCGTCTGTTGCGTGACGACGCCCGAGTAGAAGATGACGAACACGATAGCCAGGGCGATGACGACGAGCGTAGCCAGCACGAAGCCCAGGATGCCCGCCACGCCGACGCCCTCGTGCTGCACGCCCAGGTCTTCCTCCTGCGCCGCCTCGGGGTCTGCTTCGCTCCAGGATTGATACGCCTTATGGACGCCTTCGGACACCAGGGCCGGCAGCGGCCCCAGTTGCTCTTGCTGATCCGGCTGCTGCAAGTGCCGCGCGGCGTCCTCGGCGGTGCCGCTGATGAAGCTCTCGATCACCTCGCCGTAGGTCTCTCCCGCCGCGTTGCGGGCAAACACCCGCCAGAAAAAAGTCGCCTCGTCGGGGGGAAACGCGTCGGTGACGTGCAACGTGGTGGCTTCGGCGACGGTTTTTTCGAAGACGACCTGCGTGAAGGCGGTGTCGGCGGCCACTTCGAGGCGGTAGTCGAGGGCGCCCTCCACCGGTTCCCAGCGGAAGGTCACCGCCTGCCCGTCCACGACGGCCTCTTCCCGAGGCTCCAGTAGGTACGGCGGCGCCGGCGGCTTCAACCCGATGTCGTGTTGCTGCGTCATCGTCTCGGTGGTTAGGCGTGTTTCAGATCAACGCAACGCCGGTCCCCCGGATCATCCCACAGGGTGAAGGACGGATGAAAACCCCCGTTGCGTTTCGCCTGCGCTAGTAGTTTTCGAACCGGAGCGACCGGGCCAGGCGCGGGTCGCGTTGCGGCACGAGCGGGTGCCGGCTCAACCGCCAGAAGAGCGCGCCGACGAAGAGCAGCAACAGGCCCAGCCAGCACGTGAAGTCGAGCCAGTGGAAACCGGCGTGATCGTGGTGCAGCACCGGCATGGCAATCCAGTGCAGGTCGAACCAGTGCATGATCATCAGCCAGACGGCCATCACGCTCATCACCGGAATCGACCGCTTGGGCGCGCGCGGCAGCAGGATCAGGAACGGCAGGACAAAATGCAGGAACAGCAGCGCGGCGCTGTGATAGTACCAGCCGTGCTCGAAGCGGTAGCGGTACCAGACGGTCTCCTCCGGGATGTTGCCGTACCAGATGAGCATGTACTGGCTGAAGGCGATGTAGGCCCAGAACACCACGAAGCCGAACATCAGCTTGCCCAGGTCCTGGTAATGCTCCGCCGTGACGACGTACCGGAGCATGCCCCCGCGCTGGAGCACGATGGCCGTCAGCGCGATCAGGCACAGCGCCGCGAGCAACGAGCCGGAGAAGAAGTAGACCCCGAAGATGGTCGAGAACCAGTGCGGGTCGAGCGACATCAGCAGGTCGAAGCTGGCGAAAGCTGTCGTGACGCCCGTAAGGGGCAGGCCCCAGGCGCTGACGCGCCGCTGCAGGGCCGGAACCTGCGGGTCGGCCTCCACGTCCTGGCGCACCGAGAGCGTGTAGAGCTTGTAGGCGATGACCGTCCAGACGAAGAAGTAGAAGGCCAGGCGCAGCAGGAAGAACGGCGTGTTGAGGTAGACGCGCTTGCCGGCCAGTATCTCGTCGTAGTTCGGGCTGGCCGGGTCGTAGAGGTCCTCGTGCGTCCAGTGGTAGAGGTCGTGCATCCCGAACAAGAGCGGGATGAAGAGCACCGCCAGCAGCGGGAAGGCCCACACGAGCGCCTCCGGGATGCGGCGCACCGCGACCGACCAGTAGGCCTTGGGCAGGTGGTTGATGAACAGGAAGAACAGCCCCCCCAGCGCCAGCGACAGGCAGAAGACCCACCCGACGAGGTACGCGAAGTAGAACTGCTTCGCATCGGTGACCCAGCCGACGGCGCTGACGACCAGCAGCGCGATGCCGAGGCCGCCGGGGATGAGCCAGGACCGGCTCGAACCCGTGAACTGGAACGCCCGCTCGGCCCGGTCCGCCGTCGGCCGGATCGGATCGAGCAGCGCGGTCAGCAGGGAGCTTCGTTTTGCGGTGTCAGCCATGCGTCACGTTGGTTTGTCGGCGGCGGGCGCCGCTACGTTCCCGTGGGAAAGAAGATCGAGGTTACGGGGCGCCGCCCTGCTGAATCTGGGCCAGCACGCCGGGCGGGATGTCGCCCTCGGTGGCGTTCTGGCTCAGTTGCAGCGCGCGGATGTAGGCGGTGACGGCCCAGCGGTCGGCCACGGTGAGCTGCTGCGCGTAGCCGGGCATGTTGCGCACCCCGCGCGAGATCACGTCGAAGACGTACCCGTCGGCGGCCATGCGCGCGGCCACCGTGGCGTCGTGGTAGCTGGGCGCGGGCGTGTAGCCGTACTGCCCCGTGATGATGATGCCCTGCCCGTCGCCGGCCTTGCCGTGGCAGACGGCGCAGAAGATGTCGTAGCGTTCGCGCCCGCGCAGCAGCAGCTCGCGCGTGACGGGCACCGGCATCTGCGGCACGAAGTCGCCGGCGGCGGCGCGGCCGAGGTAGAAGCGGGTGTCTTCCTTGAGCATGCCGCGCGCCACCGTCCCCGGCACCGGCGGGCGCATGGCCCGGCCGTCGGCAAAGAACGGGTTGGCCTCCTGCGGGTCGAACCGGGGCTGGTTGTCCATGTTCATGTTGACGTGCACGGGCGGCTTCTCGGAGATTGCTCCCCGGCATCCGGCCAGCAGCAGCACGGCCAGCAGGGCGGCTATGAGGGTCGGTCTGTTCATGCGTTCGTGGGGTCCGTCGTCCGTTAGATATCCGAATACTCGCGGTCCTCGATCACCTCGATGCCGAGCGCGCCGAGGTCTTCGAGCAGTTGCCGGGTCTGGCCCATGTCGAAGGCGGCGTCGCTGGCGGCGACGTGCAGGAAGAAGGCGTTGTCGGTGACGCGGGCAAAGCGCCGGGAGTAGAAGAGCGGGTTGTAGGGCCTCGGCAGCCCGTTGAGCGCCAGCATGCCCGCCACGGCGGCAATCGCCGAGAAGAGCACCGTCAACTCGAACATGATGGGCACCGACGGCTCGAAGGCGAAAAAGGGCTTGCCGCTGATGTTGATCGGGTAATCGACGGCGGAGGTCCACCATTGCAGCCAGGTGGCCGTCAGCAGGCCCAGCGCGCCGCCGGCCAGCGTGATATAGCCCACCTTCGACTGCCCCAGCCCCATCGCCCGGTCCATGCCGTGAATCGGAAACGGGCTGTGCGTGTCGAAGTGCTTGTAGCCGGCCTTGCGGACCTCCTGCGCCGCGTGCAGCAGCGCGCCCGGATCGGCGTACTCAGCCAGCAGGCCGTAGACCTTGTCGGCGCGGGATTCGTAGATCCCCATGGTGGCCTTCAGGCGCTGAAGTAAGGGGTTGGGCATGGCGGTTGGCGTTGGTTGGCGTGCGGCGTGCGCGGCTCAGCCCTGCGTGCGCGGCGCCTCGGGCTGCGGCAGGTGGGCGGCGTGGCCGTCGCCGTGGTCGTCGTAGTAGTGCGGGTCGGCCTGCGGCAGCACGTTCTTGACCTCGGCGATGGCCACCATCGGCACGAAGCGCAGGAAGAGCAGGAAGAGCGTGAAGAACAACCCGAAGGAACCCACCAGCGTCAGCACGTCCACCCACGTGGGCGAGAAGTACCCCCACGAGGAGGGCAGGTAGTCGCGGTGGAGCGAGGTGACGGTGATCACGAAGCGCTCGAACCACATCCCGATGTTGACGATGATGGAAGTCACGAACATGAACGGGATGCTCCGCCGCAGCTTCTTGATCCAGAAGAACTGCGGGAAGAGCAGGTTGCACGACATCATGATCCAGTAGGCCCACGCGTAAGGCCCCGTCGAGCGGTTGAGGAAGGCGTACTGCTCGTATTCGACCTGCGAGTACCAGGCGATGAAGAACTCGGTGATGTAGGCGAAGCCCACCATGGTGCCCGTCACCAGGATGATGACGTTCATCTTTTCGAGGTGCTGCAACGTGATCAGGTTCTCCAGGCCGTAGACCTTGCGCGCGATCACCAGCAGCGTCATCACCATCGCAAAGCCGGAAAAGATGGCGCCGGCGACGAAGTAGGGCGGGAAGATCGTCGTGTGCCAGCCCGGCACGATGGACACGGCAAAGTCGAACGAGACGACCGAGTGCACCGAGAGCACCAGCGGCGTGGCCAGGCCGGCCAGCAGCAGGTAGGCCTTCTCGTAGTTGCGCCAGTGGCGGTTGGCGCCCGTCCAGCCGAGGGCGAAGAAGCCGGTGATGCGCTTGCGCAGGGCGCTACGGGCGCGGTCGCGCAGCGTCCCCAGGTCGGGGATCAGGCCCACGTACCAGAACAGCAGCGAGACCAGGAAGTAGCTCGAAACGGCGAAGACGTCCCACAAGAGCGGGCTTTTGAACTGCGGCCACATCTCCATCTGGTTGGGCACGGGCAGCGTCCAGTAGATGACCCAGACACGGCCCACGTGGATCGTCGGGAAGAGCAGCGCGCAGATGACGGCGAAGAGCGTCATGGCCTCCGCCGCCCGGTTGATCGAGGTGCGCCACTTCTGCCGGAAGAGGTAGAGGATGGCCGAAATGAGCGTGCCGGCGTGCCCGATGCCCACCCAGAAGACGAAGTTGACAATCGGCCAGCCCCACCCCACCGGGACGTTGTTGCCCCAGACACCGATGCCGTTCCAGAACAGGTAGGCGATCATCAGCAGCAAGATCATCAACCCGGTAGAGGCCACGCCGAAGGCCATCAGCCAGCCCGTCGGCGTCCTTTTCTCGGTGTGGTACGAAACCAGGTCGGTGATCTCGTGGAAGGACAGGTCGCCCGTAATCAGCGGAGGGTCTTCGTGGTAGCCGTCCCCGCTGTGCGGCGCCAGGTCTTGGGTTTGAACCGTATCCACAGGTGTCTGGATTTACTGGATGGACAGTTGTGCAGGGGGGCGCGACCTAGCAGGCTACGCCTCGCCGGAGCGTCAGGTGTGCGTCGGCTCCAGGCTCGGATTCGGGTTGCGCACGCGGCCCAGGTACGACACGCGCGGCTTCACGTCCAGCTCGGCCAGCATGGCGTAATTGCGGCTGTTCTGCTTCTGCTGCACCACGGCGCTTTCGGGGTCGTTGAGGTCGCCGAAGGCGATGGCCTGCGCCGGGCACGCCTGCTGGCAGGCCGTACGCACCTCGCCGTCCCGGACGGCGCGCTCCTCCAGGCCGGCGCGCTGCTGCGCCCGGCGGATACGCTGGATGCAGAACGAGCACTTCTCCATCACGCCCCGGAAGCGCACCGTGACGTTGGGATTGTGCGCCATCTGCACCTCCAGCGGCAGCGTCTTGGTCCAGTTGAAGAAGTTGAAGCGGCGGACCTTGTAGGGGCAGTTGTTCGAGCAGTAGCGCGTGCCGATGCAGCGGTTGTAGATCATCTGGTTGGTGCCGTCGGGCGAGTGCACGGTGGCGGCCACCGGGCAGACGGCCTCGCAGGGGGCGTTCTCGCAGTGCTGGCACGGCACCGGCTGCAAGACCATCTGCGGGTTTTCGGGCAGCGCTTCGTCGTCGCCGTGGCTGATGAAGTAACGGTCGAGGCGCAGCCAGAGCATCTCGCGCCCGGTGCCCACGTGCTGCTTGCCCACCACCGAGACGTTGTTCTCGCTGTTGCAGGCCACGATGCAGGCGTTGCAGCCGGTGCAGGCGTTCAGATCGATGACCATCCCCCACTGGTTGCGGAAGTAGGGGTTGTCCTTCATCGCCGCCGTGCCGGCGGGGTGGCTGTTTTCCCAGAGCGCCGGGTAGTCCTCGAACGGCTCGCGCGGCGTCGGCTCCTCGCGCTGCTGCACGAAGGCGGGGTCCTGCCGGTATTCGTCGTACGTCGCCATGCGCACGAGCGGGCGCGCTTCGACGTCGAGCGTGCCGTGCTCCTGCGTGGTGACGACCAGGTAGGTCTCGCCCGTCTTGCGCACCGAGGCGCCCAGCGCCACGCGCGTCGAGGCCGTCGGGCGCAGCACCGAGACGTTCTGGCCGACGCCGTTCGCCAGCGCGCCGCGCCCGTAGACGTCGGTGTCTTCATCCTTATCCCAGAACGGACTCTTGCGATGAGGCCGGTTCGAGGTGATCTCGCGCCCGTAGCCGAGCGTGACGCTGATGGAGTCGTCGGCGTGGCCGGGCAACGTCCACACGGGCAACACGACGCTCCGCTCGCCCAGCGTCACCTCGATCAGGTCCACGTAATACTTGCCCGCGTCGTATTCGATGGAAAGGCCCAGGCGCTCGGCGGTCTGCGGACTCATCAGCGCCACGTTGTCCCAGACGATCTTGGTGGTCGGGTCGGGGAGTTCCTGGCACCAGGCGTTGTTGGCGAAGGTGCCGTCGAGCAGCGTCGGGTCGAGGCGGAAGACGATCTCCAACTCGTCGGCGGCGGGGGTGGGCAGCGGGCCGGGGGCCACGGGTTGCAACGCGGCAGCGGCGGTGGCGTAGGCGGTGCCGGGCAGGAAGCCGTCGTGGAGCACCTTGCGCCAGCCCTGCTCGAAGGGTTCTGGGATCTGGCCGCGCCACTGCACCCGGACGAGGTCGTAGCCGGCCTGGTCGAGGCCGGTAGCGAGCGCGCCGAGCACTTCGATCTCCGACCGGGCCTCTTCGTAGAGCGGGGCGATGAGCGGCTGGATGACCGAGCGCGTGCCGTCGTAGCTGCGGCCGTCTCCCCAGGCTTCGAGGTAGTGGGCGCGGGGCAGGTGCCAGCGGGCCGCCCGCGCCGTCTCGTCCACCCAAAGGCCCAGGTGAACGGTCTCGCCCACACGCTTCATGGCCGCGCCGAAGTCGAGGGCGGCAGGCGCGTCGTAGACCGGGTTGACGCCCAGGAGCAGCAGCGCGTCTACGTTGCCCTCGTTCATGTCGCGCACGAGGTCGGCCAGTTCGTCGGCCTGCGGGCGCGCGGGTGGCTCGCCCGTGTCGAGGTACGTCACCCCGGCGCTGCCGAGCGCGTCGTTGAGGGCGGCGCAGAGCGCGTGGATCTCCGGCGGCTGCGTCTCGCCGGCCAGCACCACGCCCCGGCTGCCGGCGGCCTGCAAGTCCGCCGCCATCGCCGCGACGAACGGATGGTCTGCGAAGCGCGCCCCGGCGCCTTGTGCGTCGCCGAGGCCGAGCTTCGCCGCCAGCGCGGCGGCCAGCGCCGGGACCTCGCTCGAGCGCAGGCGCAGCCGGTTGTCGGCCATGCCGCCGGTGATCGAATACGTGCTCTCGACCACGTAGAGGCGGCTCATGGCGTCCTGCGGCGTGGAGAGCCGCCGCCCGTCGGCGAAGGCGCGCGTGGCGTGGACGAAGTTGTGCGCCGTCGGCCCCAGGAAGTCGGCGTCGAGGCTGACGATGACCTGGGCCTGCTCGAAGTGATAGACGGGGCGGTAGGGGCTGCCGAAGGCGCGTTGCAGGCCCAGGCGGACGGGGTCGTCGCCCTCGGCGCGGTAGGTGATCCAGCGCAGTTGCGGAAAGCGCCCGGCCAGTTGTTGCCGCAGCGCCGCCGCCGTCGGCGACGAGGTTTCTTCGCTGAGCACCACGAGGCGCTTGCCGGCGGCGTCGATGGCCAACTGCCGGCAGAAATCGACGAAGGCGGCCCAGGTGGACGCGGCGCCGTCGCGCAGGACGGAGCGCGAGCGGTCGGGGTCGTAGAGGTTCAGCACCGAGGCTTGTTCGAAGACGCCCGTGGCGCCCCGGCTGACGGGATGGTCGGGGTTGCCCTCCACCTTCGTCGGGCGGCCTTCGTGGCTCTGGGCAAGCAGGCCGCTGAGCACGCCCCGCAGCGGCATGGCCGTGGCGTAGAAGAGCGGGATGCCCTCGATGATCTCTTCGGGCTAGCGAGTTTAGGGCATGATGCGCTGGACCGGGCGGCGGCAGGCACTCAGGCCGGCCATCGCTATCGAGGCGCCCATCAGTTGCAGGAACTGCCGCCGCGACGCGCCGCCGGGCGGGTCGGCGGCCCCCGGCATGAATTCGTGCCGGGCGATCTGCTGAAACGCCGGGTCGTTGCGCAGGTGCGCCAGGCTGCGCCAGAACCGCTGCCTCGGCTTCTCGTCGGCCGGCGCCGCGTGCGCCTCTACGATGGGAAGGTGGATCATAGGGTTTTGAGCGATCAGCTTTCAGCGATCAGCTTTCAGCGGTCAGCCGGGAACGGCTGAATGCCGACCGCTGATCGCCGGTCGCTTTTAATAGTGACAGGCGGAGCAGTTGGTGGGCGGCTGGATGCCCTGCGTCCGAATGCGCTCCAGGTTGCGCTCGACGAAGTTGGCCGGCTGCACGTAGCCCATCGTCGTGACCTGGTCGGGGGGGCGCAGGTAGAGTTCGGGCTGGCGGTGGCATTCGAGGCACCACCCCATCGAGAGCGGCTCTACCTGGTAGACGACCTCCATCTGGTCGATGCGTCCGTGGCACGTCTCGCAGCCGACGCCGTTGTTGACGTGCACGGCGTGGCTGAAGTGCGCGTAGTCGGGCAGGTGATGCACCTTCACCCAGGGAATCGGGGTGCCCGTGGCCCAGCTCTCGCGCACCGGCAACAGCTTCAGCGACTCGGTGCGGACCTGGCCGTGGCAGTTCATGCACGTCTGCGTCGGCGGCACGTTGGCGTGCGGCGAGACCTCGACCCAGTTGTGGCAGTACCGGCAATCCATGCCCAACTGCCCCACGTGCAGCCGGTGGCTGTACTGCACAGGCTGGACCGGCGCATAGCCCACGTCGGTATACTCGGGTGAGAAGTAATACCAGACGAGGAAGATGGTCAGCACGCCCCCGAAGAGCGCCCCCGCCAGCGAGACGTGGGGGAGCACGTTGGCCTTCTTCGGAAAGATTTGTGGCATAACGTCGAAACGTCAGGCGGGTGGGTGGGTGATCGAGAAGGTTTCAATGTACAGCTTCCCCCGCTCAGGCGAGATGCTGCGGGTTGAATTTAGGATAAAAAGGCAGGCTCCGAAACCCATCTACCCCTCTGTGCGCCACTTTAACAAGCCCCCCGCCGACTGATCTTCCAGGAATATGCAAATCGTTACCTTGCCAGGCGGGTCCTTCGCTTCGCCGTCCCGTGCGCCCTGCGGGCGCGTCCATCATGGTCCTGGGCCAAGCTTGACCATGCATGACGACGAATGACGCGAGCAAAGCGAGCAGCATGTCGCACCCGCCTTACCCCTCCAGCGGCGGCGCTTCGGCGACGGCTTCGACTTCCACCGGAGCCGTCGGCGCCGTCACCATCCCCACGTGCCGGTGGAAGCGCACGGTCAGCAGCACCGCTGCCGCCGCCAGGCCGACCACCAGACCCCACCACAGGCCCACGGCGCCCCACCCCGCACGGAAGCCCAGCGCGTAGCCGATGCTCAACCCCAGCAGCCAGTACGAGAGGAAGCCGATGAGCATCGGTATGCGCGTATCCTTGAGGCCGCGCAGGCCGCCCGCCGCCGCCACCTGCACCCCGTCGAAGATCTGGAAAAAAGCCGCCACGCCCAGCAGCGTCACCGCCAGGCGCACCACCTCGGCGTTGGCCGGGTCGCCCAGGTCCAGGTAGAGCGAGATGATGGGCCGGGGGATCACCCAGAACGCGACGGCGGCGCAGAGCATGAACGCCCCGGCCAGCAGCACGCCCAGGTAGCCCGCCCAGCGCGCCCCCGCCGCATCGCCCCGCCCGACGGCCTGCCCCACCCGCACCGACGTGGCAATACCCACGCCCAGCGGCACCATGAACGTGAAGGCCGCGCACTGGATGGCCACCTGGTGCGCCGCCAGCGGCATCGCCCCCAGCGTCCCGATTATGAACGCCGTGACCATGAACAGCCCCGCCTCGATGCCGTACGAGACGCCGATGGGCCAGCCGATGCGGAACAACTCGCGGAAGTAGACCGGGTCGGGACGCCGCAGCCGCGC
>JBFGTT010000029.1:0-13547 GCA_041565995.1 Rhodothermales bacterium | reverse complement strand
GTCACGAAGGTCAACGGCCAGCAACTGCGCGACGCCTACGAGATCCGCACCATCGTCGGCAACCTGCTGCCGGGCGACGAGGTCGAGATCGAGTTCGTGCGCGACGGCCAGGCCCGCACCGTCACGGCCCGGCTCGGCGCGCTCGAAGACAACGAGCCGGTGGCTGCCGACGAACGGCGCGGGCAGGGCGGCGGCGAGGAGGGCAGCATGGCCCGGCTCGGCCTGAGCCTGAGCGACCTGACCCCGGCCATGCTGGAGCGCTTGGGCCTGCAGAACGCCGGCACTCTCGAAGGCGTCGTCATCACGGACATCGACGCCACCAGCGACGCCTTCCGCCAGGCCGAACTGCGCCGGGGCGACGTCATCACCGAGATCGACAAGCAGCCGGTGAAGAACCTGGCCGCCTTCAAGAAGGTCTACCGCGACATCCAGAAGGGCGATACGTTCCTCGTGCGCGTGTTGCGTCCGGCGGGCGACCAGCCGCCTCGCCCCTTCCTGACGGCGCTGACCAAGCCCAAATAAGGCCTTCGGCCGCCCTGCAACGGGCCGCGTTCCTCGACGAGCGCGGCCCGTTTTTTTGTTCGACGCGCCGAGGGTTGGAGCGGGAAGCAGAAAATTGCTATGTTGAATCCGCCGCACGCACCTGCTGCGCAAGACCGCCTACCCAGCCATCCAGCGCCCCGTTACCCATGGACATCCGCCGCCTGGTGACCCGCATCGCCGAAGCGCTCGGCCCGGAGGCCGACCCCGCCCAGGTCGAGGCGGTGGCCGCCGCCACGCTCGACGCCCTGGAGGCCGAAGGCCCGCCCGTGGCGTCGAAGGCGCCCGGCGAGCGCGCCATCGTCACCGCCTACGGCCTCGACAAGCCCGGCATCCTCGCCAGCATCACCAACGTCGTCTCCGACGCCGGCTGCAACATCCTCGACGTGTCGCAGAAGATCTTGCAGGGCTACTTCACGCTCATCATGCTGGCCGACATCACGACCATGCGCGGCTCGGTTCAGGATCTCCAGCAGCATCTCTCGGAGGTGAGCAGCCGCCTGGGCGTGCGCGTGATCGTCCAGCACGAAGACCTCTTCCGAAGCATGCACCGACCCTAGCCATTGCGGATTGCGGATTGTTTTCGCGCCGCCCGGTCCGAAATCCTCCATCCTCTATCTCCCATCCGCCCGCCATCGACCTATGCCCTACGACCTTCGTGAGGTGCTCGACACGGTCCGGATGACCGAGATGGAGCACTTCGACATTCGGACGATCACCCTGGGCATCTCGCTGCGCGATTGCAGCAGCCGCCTGCCGCAGACGGTGCGCGCGCGCGTCTACGACAAGATCCGGCGCGCGGCGGCCCACCACGTCGCCGTAGCCGAGGAGGTGGAGGCGCTCTACGGCGTGCACATCGCCAACAAGCGCATCGCCGTGACGCCCATCGCCCTCGTGGCCGACGGCCTCTCGCGCGACGAGATGATCGGCCTGGCACAGATCCTCGACACCGCCGCCGCGCACGTGGGCGTCAACTACGTGGCCGGCTTTTCGGCGCTCGTCGAGAAGGGCATGACCGGCGGCGACCGGGCGCTGATGGAGGCGCTGCCGACGGTGCTGGCGATGACCGAGCGCGTCTGCGCCTCGGTCAACTGCGCCTCTACGGCAGCCGGCATCAACGCCGACGCCGTGCTCAAGACCGCCGAAGTCATCAAAGAGACGGCCCGCCTGAGCGCCGCGCGCGACTCCGTCGGCTGCGCCAAGCTGGTGGCCTTCTGCAACGCCGTGCAGGACAACCCCTTCGTCGCCGGCGCCTTCCACGGAACCAGCGAGGCCGAGGCCGTCATCAACATCGGCATTTCGGGGCCGGGCGTGGTGCTGCGCGCCGTGCGCGAGTTGGGGCCGCAAGCCGACTTCGGCAGCCTCTGCGAGGCCATCAAGAAGATGGCCTTCAAGATCACGCGGGCGGGCGAGTTGATCGGGCGGCGCTGCGCCGAGCGCCTGGGCCGCCGCACCGGCGTGCCGGTCACCTTCGGCGTGGTGGATCTCTCGCTGGCGCCTACCCCAGCCGAGGGCGACTCCATGGCCGACATCCTGGTGGCGATGGGCCTCGAAGACGTGGGCGCGCCGGGCACCACGGCGGCCCTGGCGATGCTCAACGAATCCGTCAAGAAGGGTGGGCTGATGGGGGCCGGCTACGTCGGCGGCCTCAGCGGCGCCTTCATGCCCGTCTCCGAAGACCAGGCCATGGCGCGCGCCGCCGAACGCGGGCACATCACGCTCGAAAAGCTCGAAGCCATGAGCGCCGTCTGCTCCGTCGGCCTCGACATGGTCGCCCTCCCCGGCGACACGCCCGTCGAGACCATCGCCGGCATCCTCTTCGACGAGTTCGCCATCGGCATGATCAACAACAAGACCACCGGGGCGCGCATCATCCCGGTCCACGGCAAGCGCGTGGGCGACTACGCCGAGTTCGGCGGCCTGCTCGGCAGCGCGCCCGTCATGCCCGTCTCGCGCCTGGCCAGCCACGTCTTTGCCCGCCGGGGCGGCAGAATCCCGGCACCCATCCGGAGCCTGACGAACTAACGTCGTCGGCGCTACCGCACCAGCGTCATCGTGCCGGTGGCCTGCTCCTCGCCGATGCGGAGGCGGCACAAATAGACGCCGCTGGCCGCACCCGTGCCCGCATCCGTCTGCCCGTCCCACCTGACGGTGTAGTGGCCCGCCGGCAGCGCCTCGCTCAGGAGCCGACGGACGCGCCGGCCCCGCACGTCGTACACGTCGAGTTCGACGTAGGCGTGGGCCTTCGCCGGCGTCACCGTGAAGCCGATGGCCGTGAAGGCGCTGAACGGGTTCGGGTAGGGCTGCGCCAGGCGCAGGACGCGGGGCACCTCCGGCGGTTCGGGATCCTCGACGCCGGTAGCGAGCGAGAAGCCCCCCCCGCGCGAGGCGCCGTCCCGACCGGCCAGGTAGAGGTTGACGAAGTCGGGCCGGACGCTCGGCGCCACGGCGAAGGCCGTCTGCCAGACCTCGTCGGTGAGGCGTTCGAAGCCGGTGCTCAGGTGCTCGTAGTAGCTCATGACGGGACCGGCGAAGGCCACCAGCCCCGCGCCCGGCACCTCGGCGGCCACGACGGCCATGTTGAGCGGGCCGGTGCCGACGTGCAGCACCCAGCCGACGTAGTTGCCGCCGGCGTCGGCGGGGGCGGTGTGGACGTCGGCCACCACCAGGTCCTGCTTGCTCGCCACGCCCGGATCTTTCTCGTAAGCATAGAACAGGCGCGGATACCAGCCGTCGATCTCCTCGTAGCAGCCGGCGTTAAACTTGAACAACATCCGGCCCAGAAACCCCGCCTCGGCCTCGCTCAACGGCGTGCCGTCGAGTTCCTTGTGCGCTACCGCCGCCAGCGTGTCCGCGACGCCCTCCACGCGGGCAAAATAGTCGGTGATGGCCCGCACGTCGAGCCGGCCGAGGTCCACGCTTTGCAGGCCCGTCGAGGCGGTGCGGGCCAGCCGGCCCACGGCCTCGTAGAAAGCGGGGATCGGCTCGACGTAGCTGTAGGGGAAGGAGCAGCCCGGCACGCCGGTGTACGATTGCTTGGCGTAGAGCAGGTTGTCGTGCCGCAGTTGCGCCCAGGCAGCGAGTTGCGTGTTGGCCTTCTGCTGCCACCACGCCGCCGTCTGCATGAAAGCCGGCAGCGCGGTTCGCTCCCGTGGCGGGTTTAAGGCCCGGATGGCGTCGAGCCAGCCGTTGTAGAGCGAGCTTTGCCAGAAGGCCGGCTCGTAGGAATCGACCAGGTAGCGCAAGGCGGCGAGGTTGGCCGCGTAGGGATACCGTTGCAGGTCGGCCTCCAGCATCTGCGCCGCTGCGTCGTTGCCCAGGGCAAAGAGCACGTCGAGCGTCGAGGGCAGCATCCGCTTGACCGCCTGGCCCCGGTACGCGATTTTGTCGTAGACGACCGAGCCGGTGACGTAGGAATCGATGACGAAGCGCTGGCCCAGCAGCAGGAAGGCGGCGGCCGGCTTGAGGCGCCCCGGCTGCATCGGCGTGTTGTTGACCAGGATCTGCGACTGGATGCGCTGGATGGCCCAGGCTTGCTCGGCGAGCGTCGCCTGGAAGGCCCGCCACCGGGCCTCGTCCAGCAGGTCGGCAGCACGCCCGACGCCCGTGGCGGCACGGAGTGTGCGGAGGTGGCCGAGCGTCACGTTGTCCGGCTCGCCGACGAAGAGTTGCAGCACCGCGTCGAACGTCTCCAGCAGCGCCCCGGCTTCGCTGCCCTCAGCCGCCTCGGCCAGCAACAGCGTCATGAGGGTCTGCCGCCGCACGTCGGCGTCGCCGGGCCGGCACACGTCGGTCTCTGGCGTGATCAGGTACAGTTCGGTGCGGCCCAGCCACATCATCGCCTGGAAGTACCGGGCCAGGGCCGGGTCCTGCGTGTAGTGGCCGCGCACGGTGAACTGGCTGAAGTCCATGCGGCGGCATCCTTCGGCGAAGAGCGGATAGTCGGCCATGGTTTCCGCCTCGACGAGCGCGAGCAGGTCATCGACGGTCGGCTGGCTTTCGGCGAAGACCGGCGCGGCGGCGCCGTCGAGCAGCACGCGGGCGACCGTCAGGTAGGCGTCGAGGTCGCGCAGCGGCGTCTGCATGCCGGCTTCGAGATGGCGCTGCGCCAGTTCCGGCAGCGTAGCGTGCAGGGCGCGCAGGATGGCCTGCAAGCGCGGAACGAGCACCTCCAGCTCCGCATCCATGAGGATGCGGTCGTAGGACATGTGCCAGGCGTGCAGGATGGCGTCGGTAGAGACGAAGACCGGCAGGTCGTTGGCGTAGATCTCCCGGAAGGCGTCGCCGAACGAGTAGGGAGCCAGGCGTTCGGAGACCATGAAGCCGTGGCGTTCGACGAGGCCGCGCTCGTAGTCGGTCAGCGCGAAGTACCCGGCGAGGTCGTTGCCGTAGCGCGCCTCGGCCAGGCGGAGGGGCGCCTGCTGCCGGAACACCCCGGCGTCGTGCATCGCCCGCAGGGTCGCCGCGTCGAGGTCGGTATGCGCGTCGAGGAACGCCTGGTAGGCGCTCACGTCGAAGGGGCGTTGCTGGGCCTGCGCCGCGCCCGCCAGCAGGAAAAGCAAGAACACGAGCCGTACCAATCGTTTCATCGCCGTCACTCCCTGACGCCACTTTCGGGGACGAGGCGCGGCGCTTCTGCCGCCACCCTGTTCGTACTCTACACCATTCTGAGGCACGATAACCAACCCGCCGCCATGGCATTATCCGTCGAGCCGCTCGAACTGCGCCTGAAGACGCCCTTCCGCATCGCACACGGCGTCAGCACGACGCGCACGAACGTGCTGGTGCGCCTGGGCGAGGGCCTCGGCGAAGGCGCCCTGCCGCCCTACTATCCCCATCGCTACGAAGACGCACGGGCCTACCTCCAGGCGCTCGACCTCGACGCGCTCCTCGATCCCCCGGCCCTCGAAGACGCGCTCGACCGCCTGCCGCCCGGCCCCGCCCCGGCCCGCGCCGCCATCGACGTGGCCCTGCACGACGCCTGGGCGCGGCGCCTCGGCCAGCCGCTCTACCGGCTCTGGGGCCTCAACCCGGCCCGCGCGCCGGTCAGCTCGATCACACTCAGCATCCCCGAAAACCTCGACGATCTGCGCTCACAGATCCAGGCGCTCGACGGCTTTCCGATGCTCAAGCTCAAGCTCGGCACAGGCAGCATCGAGCGGGACGAGGCCGTCGTCCGCGCCGCCCGCGACGCCACCGGGGCGCACCTCTGCGTGGACGCCAACGGCGCCTGGCGCGTCGAAGAAGCCGCCGCCCTCATCCCGCGCCTGGCCGCCTGCGACGTGCGCTTCGTCGAGCAACCGCTGCCGGCGGGCGACCCCGACGCCTGGCACCGCCTCCGCCGCCGGCTCCCTGCCGACGCCCCCCCGCTTTTCGCCGACGAAAGCGTGCACGCCCCGCAGGACCTCCTGGCCCTGGCCGGCGCCATCGACGGCGTCAACCTGAAGCTGGCCAAGACAGGCGGCTTGCGGGCGATGCGCCGGATGATGGCGCTGGCGCGAGCGCTGGACCTGCGCGTGATGCTCGGCTGCATGATCGAGAGTTCGATAGCCCTGACCGCCGCCGCCCACCTGACCCCCCTCGCCGACTTCGCCGACCTCGACGGCGCGCTGCACCTGACCCACGATCCCTTCGCCGGCATGACGATGCAGCAGGGCCGGATCTGCCTGCCGGAAGGGCCGGGCCTCGGCGTCGTCGAGCGCCCCTGAGGGCAGCCGCGCCGCAGGCTGCCCGGCGCGCCTCACGTCACCCGCAGCACGATCTTGCCGGTGTTGCGGTTCTCGCCCATGTAGCGGTGCGCCGCCTGCACCTCCGTCCAATCGTACACCGAGTCGATGACGGGCCGCAGGCTTCCGTCCTCGAAGCGCGGCAGCATGCGGCGGGCGAAGTCCTGCGTCAGGTCGATCTTGTAGGCGAGGCTGCGGCTGCGCAGCGTGGTGAAGAGCACGTGCACGCGCTTGCCGAAGAGCACGCGCAGGTCGAGGGCCTCGACGCGGCTCCCGCCCAGCATCGAGAGCAAGACGAGGCGCCCGTCGAGGGCCAATGCCTCGACGTTTCCTTTGAAGTAGGGCGCGCCGATGAAGTCGAGGATGAGATCGACGCCGCGCCCGCCGGTGGCCGCCAGCACCCGCTCGGCGAAGGCTTCCGTCTTGTAATCGATGGCGAGTTCGGCGCCCAGATCGAGGCAGGCGGCGTGCTTGGGCGCGGAGGCCGTCACGTAGACGCGCGCGCCCGCGACGTTCGCCAGTTGGATGGCCGCCGTGCCGACGCCGCTGGCACCCGCGTGGACGAGCACGCGCTGCCCCTCGCGCAGATCGCCGAGCCAGAAGAGCGCCTGGAACGCCGTCAGGAAGACCTCCGGGATGGCGGCGGCCTCCTCGAAGGACAGGTTGGCCGGCACGGGCATCGCCATGCGGAGCGGCAGCACGGCGTACCGGGCGTAGCCGCCGCCGGGCAGCAGCCCGAAGACGCGGTCGCCCACGCGGCGACCCTCGCAGCCCGGCCCCAGTGCCGCCACCGTACCGGCGAGTTCGAGGCCCAGGATTTCGCTGGCCCCCGGCGGCGGCGGGTAGCGGCCCTCGCGCTGCATCAGGTCGGCCCGGTTGAGCGCCGTCGCCTCCACGCGCACGAGCAGTTCGCCCTCGCCCGGCACCGGCTCCGGGTAGACGCCCAGGTAAAGCTGCTCCGGCCCACCCGGCTGTCTGACACGTATCGCCTGCATCGAAGCTCTCTTTTTTTACGCCTCGTCTCAGCAAAATCACTCCTGCAGCGACGTCTGGACCTTCACCTCGCCCTCCAGCGTGCGGTGGACGGGGCAGCGGTTGGCGATCTCCAGCAGGCGCTGCCGCTGCGCCGCGTCGAGTGCGCCGGTGAGCAGCAGTTCGCGCTGGATCACGTCGATCTTGCCCGCCTTCGTCTCGCACTGGCCGCAGTCTTCGGCGTGGACCTTGTCGTGGTTGAGGCGCACCTCGACGGTCTCCAACGGCCACTTTTTGTGGTCGGCGTACATGCGGAGGGTCATGGCGGTGCAGGCGCCGAGGCCCGCCACGAGGTAGTCGTAGGGCGTCGGGCCGGTGTTGGTGCCGCCGACGGCCGCCGGCTCGTCGGCCACGAGCGGGAAGCCGTTGGCGAGCATCTCGGTGCGGAAGCCCGCGCCGTCGAGGCGGGCGACGACCTGGTTGTCCGCCGGATCGAGGTGTTTGCGGTCCTCCTGCGGCGTGCCGATGTACTTGCGCGCCCAGGCGGCCAGCACCGTGCCCACGTAGGCCGAGTCCGCCGGGTCGGCGAGCAGGTGGTCGGCCCGGTCGAGCGAGACGAAGCTCTTGGGATGTTTGGCAGCCTTGAAGATCATCGCGGCGTTCTCGATGCCGACGGTGCCATCGACGGGCGAGTGAAAGATGAGCAGCGCGCGCCGAAGCCGGGCCAGGTTGTCCTCGACCTGCTGGGCCGCCAGATCCTCGATGAACTGTTTCTTGACCGTAAAAGGCCGCCCGCCGATATCGACCCGCGCCGTGCCGGCCTGCGCGATCTCGTCGAGCGCGTCCTGGAACAGGTGCGTGACGTGCTCGGGGGCGTAGGGAGCGCCGATGGTGGCGACGGCCTGAACGCTTTCGTGCCGGCAGGCGGCCTGGAGCACCGCCGCGCCGCCGAGCGAGTGGCCCACGAGGATCGCCGGAGCCTCGTAGTTTTCTTCGAGAAAGACCGCCGCCGCCACCAGGTCGTCGATGTTCGAGGAGAAGTTGGTGTCGGCGAAGTCGCCCTCGCTCTCGCCCAACCCCGTAAAGTCGAACCGGAGTACGGCGATGCCCTGCCGGCCCAGCGCGCCGCTGATGTTGCCGACGGCCTTGAGGTTTTTGGTGCAGGTGAAGCAGTGCGCGAAGAGCGCGTAGGCGATAGGCTCGCCGTCGACGGGCAGGTCGAGCCGCGCCGCGAGGCGCTCGCCGAGGTCGTTTTCGAAGGTCAGTTTTTCGAAGCGCATGAGCGGCCGCAGGTTGTTCTTCGTTCTTCGTGCTTGCTTGGTGGGTAGGGATCGGTGCAGCGTTACAGCCCAACCTCAATGCACAAAGTACCGGGCGCGAAGCACCCAAACCCGCCCGGGACCGGCACGAACCGGCTACTTCGCCGCCGTCGTCGTGGGCGCAACCGCGAAGTCGAAGCGTAGCGTCCGGGGCGGGGCGCCGTCGGCCTGCGGCGCATAGCTGCGCTCGATGAACGTGACGCGGCCCGCCTCGTCGATCAACAGGAGCGTAGAGGCGCGCGTGCCGTAGACGGGGCTTTTGATGAATATGGACGAGAGCGCGCGTTCCCACTTCAGCCCGACGCCCGTGTCCGGCAGGGCGTCGTCCGGGGCTTCGCGGTCGTCGGCCAGCAGGCGGAAAAGCGCCTCCGGATCGACCTCACCGGCTTCGAGGAGGGCCGCCAGGGCGGCCTTGCCGCGCACGAGCTTGGGCCAGGGCGTGTCGAGCAGGTGGTTGCTGAGACCGTAGAGGCCGGGCGCCAGCGTGCGCACGCCGGAGGCGCGGTTGGAGAAGTAAGAGAGACCGTCGGCGTCGCCGGCGAGCAGGTTGAATCCGTTGTAGCGGCCGGCCGTTGCCTGGAGGCGTTCGAGGAAGGCGCGGGGGTCGTCTTCACCGGCGAGGCAGCCGGTGACGAGCGCACCGCGCGTGGGGGCGTCGGGCCGGTGCGCGCCCGGCTCGCGGTAGTTGGTCAGCGCGGCAAAGCGGCCCGCGCGGGTGACACCCATCCAGGTGCCGCCGCCCTGCAGGTCGCGCCCGGCCAGCAGGCCGGGTTCGTCGTCCCAGAAAGCCGCCGGGGCCGTCGGGCGCTGGTAGAACTCGTCCCGGTTGGTCACGAGCACGAGCCGGTAGCGCGGGTGCTGCCGGTAGGCGCAAACGAGAAAACACATGCTCTCTTTGACAAAGGAAAGGACGCTCCCATGGTGCCAAACAAAGACGGTGACGGGGCCAGTGTTCCAGCCAGGATACAAATCGCCGGCAGCAACGCCGCCCGACCGCACCGGCGGATGCCGGTCGTGCGTCCGCACGTCATGGAGCAGGATCTTGAGGACGCTTATGCACAGATAGCGCAAGATGAGGAGCGCGAGGCTGAAGCCTGCAACTGGTGCGAAGCCCTGATCTCATACGGAATCTGGATGATTCGTTGTACATCGTAAAAAGTATAGGGGTGTGGGAGGATGGGCGTGTGGGGGCTTTTTTCTCCCATCCTCCCAAACCCCCATACTCCCACACGCTGCATGATGCACAACTGATTTACCTGATTCCGTATCAGATGTCGAAAATGAAGCGCGGTGAAATCTGGTGGATCAATTTCGATCCATCGGTCGGCGGAGAGGTCAGGAAGAAGCGTCCTGATGTGATCGAACGAGCGATAAAAACCCAACTGGATCTGCGCTGAACAGGCGCGCAGGGCGGCATAAAAGGCGCATGATCGCCGCCCCGGCCAATTCGCCGGAAGCTACGCCGCCCGACCGCGCCGGCGAACGCGGGTTCGCGTGCGGCGAGGATGCATCAGGGCGTGCGGCGCGTCTCAGGCAAAGCGCCGGGCGCGTCGCGGATTGCCGCCGCCCCACCCGATGAAGAGTTCTTCCTCGATGGGAAAGTCGAAGCGGAGGTGCTTTTCGCGCCAGTTGCGCAGGGCACGCGTCAACTGAAGCGCAGCGACACCGGCCACGGCACACGCGCTGAGCGCGAGCATTGCTTTCTGCGTCATGGTGATGGTCCCCGAAGGGATGTTTGTATGCGACATCTTCTCGTGTCCTTCCTCCCGGAAGCCGCCGCCTTCGGAAGCGCTTCCAGGAACAGGTATCGTCTTCCTCATTGCCGATTCAAGTCCTCTCAAAAATTAGTCCAGTTTCTCACGCAGCCGGTTCGCGCAATTATATATCCCTACACATAAGCAGGGCGGCATACGTAAGCGAAGGCCAGGAAAACGAGGGTCAGTGGTCGCAGAAGGGGAGCCAGCGGTCGCAGGGAGCGGGCCGGCGGAGCACCCGCCGCAGGCGTTTCCACCCTCGGCGGCTGCCCCCGAGCGCCCGCAGGCCTGGTACCCGTCGGCGGACGTCTCGCCCAAGTTGCACGATGCGTAATACGTGAAGGTGCCTGTGGAACCGTCTCAGCGAGGCATCCTCACGTTTCACGTCCTGCCGAACCTACTGTGAACGTACGCCGCGATGTACTAGATGGAGGAAGCCGTCCCAACCGCCGCGCCTGTCTCAATAGCTGGTCTCGGCGAGGGTGGCGTCGTACGAAGCGATGCGCTCGACCCAGATCAATTCGCAGGCGCCGTCGCCGGTATCTGTGCGCGTCAGCGAACTCTTCCACATCCAGCCTTCGTCGGAGGTGACGGAGACGAGGTAGCCTTCCAGGTGCACCAGCTCGCCCGGACGCACGGCCAGCAGCGCGGCCCGCACGCCGTCGTCGGCGGGAATCATGTGCATGTTGGCGCTATGCTCGATGATGTCGCGGCGCGGAATGGGATACTTTTTGACCCGCCACCGGTAGAAACGCCCGCCCTGCGAAATGGCGACCTGGCGCAGCACGACCCGGTCCGACATCGGCCCCCAGCCCAGCGCAAAATCGACGGGGGCGAGGTCGGCGCCCCGGTCGAACCGGTAGCGCTCCGCCGCCAGCACCAGCGCCGTGACCCGAAAGCGGGCCAGGGGCCGGACGACGTACCCGTCGCGCCGAAACACCGGCGCCGACTTCAGCTTTTGCTGGACGGGGTCGGCGGGCGCCAGGGTGCCCGGCGGCAGGGGTACCTCCGTAAAACAGCCGGCTGCTCCCAGCGCCAGGAGCGCCAGGAGCAAGCCGGCCAGGGGCGTTCGGCGCATGCGCTCACCGTAATTTTTTCATCAAACGTTATTTAGCTGCATCGGCCTTGTCGCCCTTATTCTTAACTACGATATTTTTCCCGATTTTGGATCATCCGCCGTCGCCATGCCGACCGTCGACCTCGCCATCCCCATTCGCGTCGCCTTGCAGCAGGGGCGCGGCTACGCCGTGCACTTCAGCGCGCTGGGCGAGGCGCCGCGTCTGATGACCGAAGCCGGGCTGCGCCGGGGCCGGTGCCTCGTCGTCACCGACGAGCACGTGGCGGCGCGCTACGGGGCGCTGCTGGAAACCGCCCTCGGCGAGGCCGGCTGGACGCCCAGGGCGGTGGTGCTGCCGCCGGGCGAGGCGACGAAGGCCCACGCGCCCCTGCAGGCCGTCTACGACGCCGCGCTGCGGTGGGGCATCGACCGGAAGACGCCCGTGCTGGCCCTCGGCGGCGGCGTGGTGGGCGACCTGGCCGGCTTCGCGGCGGCGACGCTGCTGCGCGGGCTGCCGCTGGTCCAACTGCCCACGACGCTCATCGCGCAGGTCGATAGCGCCATCGGGGGCAAGACCGGCATCAACCACGCCGTCGGGAAAAACCTGATCGGCGCTTTCCACCAGCCGCGCCTGGTCTGCGCCGACCTGGCCGTGCTCGCCACACTGCCCGAACGCGAGTGGACGAGCGGGCTGGCCGAGGTGGTCAAGCACGCGCTCGTCGCCGACGCCGCTTTCTTCGAACGGTTAGAGGCGCACTGGCCGGCGGTGCTGGCGCGCGAGGCGGAGGTCGTCGGCGAGGTGGTCTACCGGGCGGCGGGCATCAAGGCGCAGGTGGTGGGCGAGGACGAGCGCGAGCAGGGCCGCCGGGCCATCCTCAACTTCGGCCACACCTTCGGCCACGCCATCGAGCGCGCGGCGGGCTACGGGCGCCTGACGCACGGCGAAGCGGTGGCGCTGGGGATGCGGGCGGCGCTTCACCTCTCGCACCGCCTCCATCGAGACCTGCCGCTGGAGCGCGCCCATCGGCTCGTGGCGAGGCTGCCCGTCCCCGGCAGCTATGCCGACCTCTCTATCGACGCCCTGACCGAGGCCATGCACGCCGACAAGAAGGCGGAAGCGGGCGCGTTGCGCTTCGTGGTGCTGCGCCGTCTGGGCGAAGCCTACGTGACGGACCGCGCGACGCCCTCCGACGTCGCAGCGGCCTGGGCGTTCGCGCTGCGGGGATGAGCCGCGCGGCGGCCCGCTCCCTTCGCAGCGGGGCGACCGAAAAAGCGCCTGTCGGCGCCGGGCGGGCACTTCGCCGCCGGCTCGTCGTTTGCCTGGGGCGCCGCTTCGGGCAAGACGGCGGCGCCCTCCCGCCTGAGCAGCAGACCGGGCCTTCCTCGCCCCGCCTCTTTGTCCCCACGCCGGCTCCTACATATCCCCCGCCACACCTTGCGGATCGCCGTAATCGCCCTGCTCGCCGGGGTGGGGCTTTTTTTTGCGGTGACCCGGACGCAGGTCGGGCGCGACGGGCTGCGCCGTCAGATCGAGCAGCAGTTCGCCGACGCCTTCGAAGGACGGATCGAGATCGGGCAGTTGAAGGGCAACCTGGCGCAGCACCTCTTCGCCGGCGACGTGCGGCTCTACGACCCGGCGGGCCGCCTCGTCGTCCAGGTCGATTCCATCGTGGCCCGGCCTAACTGGCGCAGCCTCTTCCGCAGGCGCATCTCCATCGGCTCGCTGGCGCTGATCCGGCCTCGCTTTCACCTGCGCTATCAGGCCGACGGCACCTGGAACGTGCAGGACGTGTTCCGGCGGCGGACCCCCTCGGCGGCGGGCCGCCGGGCGCCCTGGGCCTTCGACTCGCCCGACCTGCTGCTCGTCGACGGCAGCGTCCGGACCGAGCGCGAGGCAACGGCGCCCCCGGTAGTCGAGCAGGGCTGGCTCTTCGACTTCGCCGACGCCGAAGCGCGCGACGTGCAGGCGCGCGCCACGGTCGAGTGGAGCGCCCGCAGCCGCCTCATCGACGTGCTAGCCCTGTCGGCGTCGGTGCCGAAGGCGGGCCTGGCGCTGGACGACTTGCAGGGGCAGTTCGTGCTGGAGACGGACCAGGTGCAGGTCAATCAACTGGCCCTCCGGGCGGGCCGCACCGAACTGCGCCTGGATGCTTCGCTGGAGCGCCTGGCAGCCCTGCGC
>JBFGTT010000028.1:0-13674 GCA_041565995.1 Rhodothermales bacterium | reverse complement strand
GTAAAGCATGGTGTTGAAACGCACCGCCTCCTGCCCGGCGGTCAGCACCGGACTGACCTGCTCCAGCAGCGCGGCCACGTCCTGCGCGCTCGCCGGCAGCGGAAAGGCGTGCAGCGTGTCGGGGGTGAGCAGGAAGGCGTAGGAGCGCGCGGGCCGCTCCAGCACGGACGACCAGGATTGCGAACGGTCGATGAAGTAGGACATCAACACCTGCCCGCGGCGGGCCAGCGTTTGCTGCAACGCCGCGATGGACGGCGGCGGGAAGTGCTCGTCGAGGTCGAGCAGGACGCGGCGTTGGGCCATGAGGCGGGCCTGCTGCGAGCGTAGCGCGTTGCGCCGGGCCACGGGCAGCGTGTCGTCGGCGAGGGCGCTCATCGTCTCGGCGAGCGCCGTAGTCAGGCTGTCGAAGCGGGCGCGGGCGGCGGGGGAGAGCCGGCCCAGCAGTTGCGCCTGCGTGCGCATGTCGTGCAGGTGCCGCGCCCGCGTCTGTTCCAGGGCCAGGAAGGCGTCTTCGAAGCGCCCCTGCGCCAGCAGCACGCGGATCCGGCCCCGGTACGACCGCCGCCATTCCGTAAAAGCGCCGGACGACCACGTGGTCGTGCGCAGCGACTGCCGGAGGCGCTCCGTCACCGCGATGGCCTCGTCGAAGTAGGATTCGGCCCGGGCGTACTCTCCGCGCAGTTCGTACAGCCGTCCCAGGTCGCGCAAGACGCGCCGTTCGAAATCGATGCTGCGGGCTGCTCCAACCAGGCTGTGGGCTTTGAGCAACAACGTTTGCGCGCGATCGAACTGGGCTGTCCTCATGTAATAGATGCCCAGCTTGTACGTGGCCGCGTAGTGCCAGTGTCCGTCGTCGAGTTGCCAGGCGAGGTCGTAGGCCCGCTGGAAGTAGCCGAGCGCTTTTTCCTCCTGGTGCAACTCGGTGTACACGTCGCCGAGCAGCGTGAGCGCGTAGGCGGTACGCGTGTCCGGCGGCCCTTTGCGCAGCAAGGCCATGCTCTCCTCCAACAGTTCCGCGGCGCGCCGGAGTTGAGGCTCAAACGGCGCCAGGTTCAGGTCGGCCTTTTCCACCAGCAAATCCGCCTGGGCGTTCAGAGAATAGACGCGATACCAGTCCCAGCGCGGCGTGGCGCGGTCGAGGCTGTCGAGCAGTTGGATCGCCTGCTCGTAGGCGTCCGTTGCCGAGTGAAAGTCGCGCATCCGCTGGGCGGTAGCGCCGAGACTCAGCAAGAGCCGAACCCGTTCGATCCCCGGCGCCGTTTCGGCCAACGCGAGGGCCTGGGCGAAGTCGCCGGCGGCGGCGCTGAGGTTGTTCAGCATGTACTGCGCATAGCCGCGATGCCGGTACACGGAGTAGCTCTGCACGGCATCCGGCCCGACGGCGGCCAGGAATTCGTCTGCGCGGCGAACCAACACCGGATAATCGCGCAATCGGTAGAGCAATTCAACTTCTTGGATATAAAGAGTTTGTAGGCGTCCTGCGTTTGCCTCGCCGAGGCAACGGCGGGCCTGTTCGGAGAGGGTGAGTGCGTGGTGTATTGCCTCGGTCCGCTCGCCGGCGGCCTGGTAGGCTTCGAGGGCGGCGGCGTAGGGCTGGTCGCACGGATCGGGCGGCGGCGCAGACCACCCGGCGGAAACCAGTGCGGCGAGGAGGAGCAAAACGGCGAACATGGGTCAGATCGGGCGAACTACCGGCGAGGCGGCGGCGTCACAGCGCAACAAAACGGGGTCCACTCAAACGATACGGCAGCCAAACGTCGGGATCAACTTTTGCCGTCGTTTCGAACGAAACGCGGCGGGCGGCGTACGTTTCTGCCCCGCCGCACTCCAACGCGCCCCGGCCCTTCGACGCGGTCCCCGGTCTATGATTCTCAAGTCCCTGCGCTTGCTATCGTTCCGCGCCCACGCCGAGACGCGGATCGACTTTGCGCCCGCGGTTAATCTGCTCTACGGGCCTAACGGGGCGGGCAAGACCAACGTCCTGGAGGCGGTCCATTACCTCTGTCTCTCGAAAAGCTTCATCGCCTCGCAGGATGCGTACGCGTTGCGCAAGGGATGCCGGTTTTTCGAGGTGGAGGGCGTCTTCGAGGGCGCGCGGCGGCCCGAGATGCGGGTGCGCCTGGTGTTCGTGCGGGCCGAGGGTAAGCGCATCCAGGTGAGCGGGGCGCCGCTGGAGCGCCTCTCCGAGATCGTCGGGATGTTGCCGGTGGTGGTGTTTTCGCCGGAGGACCAGGCCCTCACCGCCGGCGGTCCGGACGAGCGGCGGCGCTTTCTCAACAACATCATGAGCCAGGCCCGCCCCGTCTACCTCGACGACCTGCTGAAGTACCGCCGCGCGCTCCGGCAGCGCAACGAACTGCTGGCGCAGTACCGCCGCGCTCCGCACACCGCCCAGCCTTCGGTGCTGGCTTCGTGGGATGCCGAACTCGTGGCGTTGGGCAGCCGCGTGGTAGCCGGGCGCCTGCGCTTCTTGCACGAGTTTGCCGGGTTTTTGGAGGAGGCGTACCAGCGCATCGAGGCCGTGGCCGAGCAGCCGACCATCGAATACGCCACCTTCGCTCGGTTCGACCCCGAAGCCGACGAAGCCGAGGTGGCCGCCGTCTTCCAGCGCCAGCTCGAACGCGCCGCCCGCCGCGAGCGCCAGCTCGGACGCACCCTCATCGGCCCCCACCGCGACGAACTCGTCTTCCGCCTCGACGACTTTGAGGTGCGCCGCTACGCCTCGCAGGGCCAGCACCGCACCTTCGGCATGGCGCTCAAGCTGGCCCAGTATTTCTACCTCTACGACCGCCTCGAAGAAGCGCCCATCCTGCTGCTCGACGACGTCTTCGACACGCTCGACGCCCGGCGCACCGGGGCCTTCCTCGACCTGCTCCAGAGCGACGCCGTCGGGCAGAGCCTCATCACGGCGGCCCACCGCCGGCTCTTCGACGGCCTCGTGCCCTTCGAAGCGCCAGCGCACCGGGCCACGTACGTCGTCGCCGGGCAGGTGCAGGCGGACGTCGAAGCGCAACCGTGACCAATCTTTTGCGTTACCGCCGGATCCCGCCAGCCTTAAAACCTCGCAACCGCGTCCTTCCCGTTCAGCCCCATCGAAATCATGCCGGTGAGTTACGCCATGCAGCGCGCGCGCCTCGTGCTGATCATCCTGATCGCAGCGGTCTTCGTCTCCGGCTGCGTCGTCTCGAAAAGCCCCATCACGGGCCGCAAGCGGGCCTACGGCTACAGCTGGGGGCAGGAGGTGCAGATCGGCAAGGAGGCCGACCCGCAGATCGTCGCCGAGTTCGGTCTCTACGAGGACGAGCAGGTGCGCGCCTACGTCGAGCGCCTGGGGCAGGAAGTGTTGGCCGTGAGCCACCTGCGCCGCCCCGAAACCGACCCCGAATTTCGCAACACGCCCTTCACGTTCCGCGTGCTCGACAGCCCGGTGGTCAACGCCTTCGCGCTGCCGGGCGGGTACATCTACGTGACGCGGGGGCTGCTGACGCACCTCAACAACGAGGCGCAACTGGCCGTGGTGCTGGGCCACGAGATCGGGCACGTGGCGGCCCGGCACGCCTCGCAACGCGCCGCGACGCAGACGCTCGGCCAGATCGGCCTGCTGGGTGCGGCCATCGGCGGGCAGGTGCTCCTCGGCGGCACCGCCGGCGAGAGCATCCTCAATCTCGGCGGCACGGCGGCACAGCTGCTCTTCCTCAAATACGGCCGCGACGACGAACGCGAGTCGGACGAGTTGGGCGTCGATTACTCGGCCCAGGCTGGCTACATGCCCAGCGAAGGCGCGGCCTTCTTCCACTCGCTCAAGCGCATCAGCGACCAGATGGGCGGCATCCCGACGTTCCTCTCGACCCACCCCGACCCCGGCGAGCGCGAGCAGACCATCATCCGGCTCGCCCAACGCTGGGAGCAAGGCGCCACGCTCGAAGTCGATCAAGAGGAGTATTACGGCTTGATCGGGGGGATGGTGCTCGGCAACGATCCCCGGCAGGGCTTCGTGCGCGGCGGCGTCTTCTACCACCCCACGTTGAAGTTTCGCTTCCCGGTGCCTTCGGGCTACCAGGTGGAAAACCAGCCGTCGCAGGTGGTGATGATTGCGCCGAACGAGCAGGCGATCCTGCTGTTCACCATCGCGCAGGGCGCCGCCTCGCCCCAGGAAGCCGCCGCCAAGCTGACGGCGCAGGAGGGCGTCAAGGTCGTCGATAGCGGGGCCGCGACCGTCGGCGGCAACACGGCCTACTTCGTGCTGGCCGACGCGCAGACGCAAAGCGGCGAGGTGCGCCTGCTGAGCTACTACGTGCAGTACGGCGGGACGGTCTACACCTTTCTGGGCTACGCCGCCAAGGCGTCGTTTTCGACCTACCAGGACGTGTTCCTCGGCTCGATTCGCGGCTTCGACCGCGTCACCGACCCGGCCATTCTGAACGTGCAGCCGACGCGCTTGCAGGTCGTCCGGGCGCCGCGCACCGACGCCTTCCGGACGTTCCTGCCTGCCAGCCTGCCCGATCAATTCACGCCTGAAGACCTGGCGATCCTCAACCAGGTAGAACTCGACACGCGCATCGAACGCGGCCAGGAACTGAAGCTGCCGAGGTGAAGGGAAGTGTTAAAGTGTTGGAGTGCCGGCGTTTTTGAAGCGCTCGAACACTCAATCCTCTTCGCCGGAGGGGGGGATGAGCGTGGCCTCGCCGCCGACGGAAATCTTGCCCTGGTAGTAGACGTAGACGCGGCCCTTGATGTGCTTGTGCCGCTCGACCTTCTCCGAGACCTTCACCTCAATCGTTACCTCGGCGTTGACCGGGACGGGGCGCAGGAAGCGCGCCGAGAGGCCCACGGCGATGCTGCCGGGGCCGGGAAAATCGCGCCCGAGCACTTTCGAGATGATGCTCAGCAAGAACACGCCGTGGACGATGCACTGGCCGAAGCGCGTTTTTTTGGCGTATTCCTCGTCGATGTGCAGGGGGTTGTCGTCGCCTGAGACTTCGGCGAAGGTGCGCACGTCTTCCGCCGAGATGAAGCGCGTGAACGTGAAGGAATCTCCGACCTGGAGCGACTCGTAGGTGTGCATGACGCGGGGCAGGCATGGGCAGAGGCGAGCGGGGCACGGATCGGCTCAAAGTAACAAACCGCGCCGCAGAATCGAAAACCCCGCGTCGTCGCTTCACGGATTTCGCACGGAAGCGCCGCCGGGCCGCTCAGCGGATGAGCACGTAGTCGGTGAAGGCCACGTAGTCCATGTAGGCCTCGCCGTGCTCGAAGTACGAGATCATCTCCTGGTCGAGGGCTTCGAGGGGCGCGAAGGCCTCCTCCCACGCCGCCGAGCCTTCGCCCGGTTGGGGGAAGTAGGCGTCGCGCATCGAGGCCGGTTCGAAGGTGTAGAGGGCGATGTAGCCGCCCTTGTTGATGCCCCGGTCGCCTTTGAGGACGAACATGCGCATGCCGGGCACGTGCGCGGCCCATTGCGGGTGCAGCTTCTCGGTGACGAACGCCTCGAAGGCAGCCTCCATGCCCGGCTTGATGGTCAGCTTGTGGACGCCGGTCAGGTGCAGCGCGGGCAGATCCTGGACCTTGTCGCGGCCCACGAGCACGTAGTCGGTGTAGACGCGCTGCGCGCTGAGCATGTCCTGGTAGCGGTTGATGATGGGCAGGATAGGCTCGGTGGCTTTGTCGGCTTCGGGATAGGGGCCGGCGTCTTCCTGCGGGAAGTAGAAGTCGCGCCGTTCGAGCGTGTCGAAGTTGTAGACGGCCAGGTATTCGCCCTCGCGGACGCCCCGGTCGCCTTTCCAGATCAGGTATTGCGCGCCCGGCACGTGGGCCTCCCACGCCGGGTTGAATTCCTCGCGGACGAACTTTTCGAAGGCGGCGTGATCGACGTCGTCTTTGACGGCGAAGTTGCTCAGTGCCAGCACCTGCCCCATGCGCACTTCCGAGGAAGATGGCGAGGCGTCCGGGGCGGCCTGTGCGGCGGCGTCGCCGGCGGTGGCCAGGCACGCGGCGCAGAGAAGGACGAGGGCGGCTCGAAGGGCGGCTTTCATGGCGGGGGTCTCATTGCATGGTGGCGGGGATCATGAGGAACCTCTACAATAAAGCCCGCCGGGCCGATGTGCGCAAGTCCGGGGGGAAGGAACCGCAGCGCCATGTCCATTATTTTCGGAGGAGTTACAAAGAGCCAGCCGCTGTAACGTCTCCGGCGGCTCTCGTACACAGGAGCACCCACCGGGCAGTGGCCTGAGCAGGCGAACCGTGGGCGCCGTGCTCCGTGGGATCTCCCCGCGATTTCTTGTTCAAACAGATAAAGTTACTTCGACCGCGCTGACGGCGGCTTTACTGGGCTGCCTCGTTTTCTGCCGAAAACGCATTTGTGAGATACCGCATGCCTAAAATCGTTAAATGCCCCCTTTTCTTGAGCGCTCTCGTCTTCCTGACGCTCACCGGGGTGGCCCAGCCGGCGCCGCAGCCCGCGCACACCGGCGGCGCGGCGCGTGCCGTCCTGCTCGACGATTTTGAGACCTACCGCGCCGGCGGGCTGCCCGACAACTGGCAATTCCTCAAAGGCCGTACCCTCGTGCCCGTCACGCCGGACGTGATGACGGACCGGGAGCAGTTCTTCATCGTGCAGGAGCAGGGCAACAAGTTCGTCCGCGCCCGCGTCACCGACCAGGCCCACCGCATCGTCCTGACCAACGGCCAGCGCTTCGAGTGGGACCTTCAGGCCCTACCCTACCTGCGTTGGGACTGGCGCGCCGTCCAGTTGCCGCCGGGCGCACGCGAGGATCAGCGCGACAAGAACGACACCGGCGCCGCGCTCTACGTCTTCTTCACGAGAGACTGGCTGGGCCGGCCGCGCACCATCAAGTACACCTACAGTTCGACGCTGCCGGTGGGCACGGAAGTCTCCTATGGATCGCTCCAGGTGATCGTCGTCTCCTCGGCAGCCAGGCAGGGCACCGGCAACTGGATCACCGTCGAGCGCAACGTGGCACGGGATTACGAGCGGCTCTTTGGGCGCCCCGCGCCGGATCGGCCCTCTGCCATCGCCCTCTGGAGCGACGCCGACAACACCCATCAAACCACCGTCGCGGACTTCGACAACCTGGAACTGATGCCTGGTCCTACCGCCAGCCGGTGATCAGGAGGCCAGGGCAGGCAGCGAGCGATAGAGCCGCTCGAACGAGGCGGCTACGGTGTCCCAGGTGAGCGCCTGGCGCACGTGCCGGCGGCCCTGCTCGCCCAGCGCCTGCGCCCGCGCCGGCTCGCGCAGCAGCGCGGCGATGCCCCGTGCCAGCGCCTGCGGATTCCCCGGTTCGACGAGCAGCCCGGTCCGTCCGTGTTCGATGATTTCGGGCGTGCCGCCTGCGCGCGTGCTGACGACGGGCACGCCCACCGCCATCGCCCCGAGCACCGCCAGGCTGAAATTCTCCTCCCGCGAGGGCAGCGCCACCATCCGGGCGGTCGTCAGCGTCCGGGCCAGTTCGTCGGGGGACATCCAGGGCAGGACGGCCACCTTGTCGGAGAGGCCCCGCGCCGCGATGCGCTGGTGCAAGGCACGCTTGAGCGACCCCCGTCCGATCAGGAGCGCAGGCGGGGCTTCGTCGCCAAGCAGCGCCAGCGCCTCGATCAGCGTATCGACGCCTTTGGTCGGTTCGAAGCGCCCGAAGAAGATGAGGGGACCTTGGCGCGCGGCGTCCGGGTCGTGCCGGTAGCGCAAGAATTCTTCGGGCACGCCGTTGTGCACGACGCGAAGCTGCGCCGGGTCGAGATGGAAGGCGCGGCGCACCAGCTCGGCGGCGAAGGCGCTCGGTGGCACGCACAGGTCGGCGTGGCGGGCGGCGCGGCCCTGCATCAAGTATTTGCCCTCGGTGCAGGCCAGCCAGAGCTTTTTCAGCGGAGAGAGGCTGCCGTTTTCGAGCAGCGTCCGGGGATAGCGCGGGTGGCGCGGCGAGGCGACGAAGCCGAAGCGATGGCGGGGCCGCAGCCGGTGGATCAGCCCGCCCTCCTCGCCGTTGCTGTGGACGACGGCGTCGCGGCGCGCGCCCAGCAGGCCCTCCACGACGCGGGCCACCGACGAGGCGTTGAGCGGGCGCAGCGGCGCCCGGCGCCGGCTTCGGAAGTCGAAAAAAGTGGCCCAGTGCACGTCGTAGGGCAGGTCGCAGGGCAGCGTCACGTTTTCCCAGGGTGGCTTGGTGTAGACCACCGAGACCTCGTGCCCGCGCCGGCACAGGGCTATCGCCAGGTTGTGCGTGGAGCTTTGCGCGCCGCCTCCATAGGCCGACCAGGGCGAGTAATCTATCGTCAGAATAATTCTCATAGCCGCGCGGCTACTGCTTCGTAGAGACGGTCGGCTGCGTGGTCCCAGGTGGCCTCTTTCAGCACCCGTTGCCGGGCGTTGTTCCCGAAGCGGGCGGCCAGTTCCGGCTGGCACAGCAGGCGGATGAGCGCGTCGGCCAGCCCCGGGGCGTCGTCCGGCTCGACGAGCAGGCCTGTCTCGTCGGCGCGCACCGCGTCGGGGATGCCGCCGGAGCGGGCGCCGACGACGGGCTTGCCGCAGGCGCCGGCTTCGAGGAACACGATGCCGAAGCCTTCCACCGAGGGCGGATCCTCGCGGGCGGGCAGCACGAACACGTCGCAG
Organism: Rhodothermales bacterium; assembly: GCA_041565995.1. GTDB lineage: Bacteria > Bacteroidota > Rhodothermia > Rhodothermales > JBFGTT01 > JBFGTT01. The sequence goes on along the minus strand of JBFGTT010000028.1, from coordinate 5,048 downwards.
GCGTTGTAGTAGGCGGGCAGGGCCACCTCCGGGATTTTGCCCAGGAAGCGGACGCAGTCGGAGACTCCCAGCCTGCGCGCCAGCGCTTCGAGGCGTGGTCGGTCGGGGCCGTCGCCGCCGACGAGGTAGCGCAGGCCGGGCGCCGTGCGGGCTACCTGCGGCAGTGCCTCCAGCACCGTTTCGATGCCCTTGCGGGGCACCAGGCGGCAGAGGCTCAGCAGGACGCGGTGGCCGTCGAGGCCCAATTCGCGGCGCAACGCCGTGGCGTCCATCGGGCGGAAGCGATCCGGGTCGGTGCCGTTGTGCACGATGGTGATGCGCCCGGCGGGCACCCCGCGCGCGCGCAAGAGCGCGCCGGTGTAGTGGCTGACGGGGAAGAGTCCGTCGGCGCGTCGAAGCACACGCCGGCGCAGGCGGTTGTAGAGCCGGTTCATCCACGGCGCGTGGTCGAGAGGATCGAGCAGCACCTCGCGTCCGTGGGCGGCCACGAAGACGCGGCGCGGGCCGCCCAGGGGCCGCGCCAGCAGCGACGCCAGCGCCGTAGACCACTGCACGTGAAAGGCCGCCTCGAAGCCGCGCCGCCGCGCCAGGCGCAGCACCGTCCCCGCCGCCTTGAGCGCCAGCGCGTCGTAGGAAGCCCGCACGCGCACCACATCGAAGGCCAGCGCGGCGTCCACGGCGGCGGCGCCAGGTATGTCCGGCGCCACCACGGCGAAGTCCCGGCAGCGCGCGGCTAGGCGGCGCGCCATCTCGTAGGCGTAGGTCTGCGTGCCTCCGACGTCGGGCGGGAAATCCTGGGTAATCAGCAGCAGGCGCATGCGCTCAGGTCATCCTCAGGCTCAGGCGCCGCACTTTTTCGAGGCGCACCGCGTCGAGCCGTTGCAGGCCCCGGTCGATCAGCACGTAGAGCGGGAAGGCCAGCAGGAGCAGCAGGTAGGTGTTGGCGCTGAAGGTCAGTTTCATCACCGCCCAGATGCCCACGTGCATGCCCACCAGCGCCGTCATGATGTAGGGCCGGAGGCGCTTGAACCACATCAAGAACGCGAAAAACTCGGTCAGCAGGCCGAAGGTCAGGATGGCGGTGCCGACCCAGTAGTGTCGCAGGGCCAGTTCCTGAAGCCAGTTGTACTCGACCACGCCCGACTTCGAGAAGGTATCGACCGTGCGTTCCTGGATCCACATCCAGAGGTGGTGCCCGCTGGGCCAGTCCAGGCCCGTGGCGCCGAGCTTGCACCAGGCGGCGGTGGTGTAGCCGAGGCCGAAGAAGAAGAAGCACAGGCCGAGGGCCGTCCGCCGCACCAGCCGGGGGTCGCGGAAGGCGAGCGTGGCCGCCGCCAGCGCCAGCACCGCCATGCCCACGAAGTTGGCCCCGTGCGAGATCTCGCCTTGGCTGAAGCGCGCCACGTAGTGCAGGTGGAAGAGCAGCAGCGTCACCAGGTAGGCCCCGCGCCAGAGCCGCAGAAAGCCCGCCAGCGCCATCACCGTCATGGCCACCGCGTTGACGATGCCCAGGTGATGCGAAAACATGAACCGGATGTCGATGTACTCGGCGATGCCCAGCGGCAACACCACGTCGCCGAGCCGGTCCAGGTACGGCCCCCAGCGCCAGGCATACTTGATGGTCCAGTAGAGGATGACCAGTTCGATGAGGCGGTAGAAGAGGATCTCCCCCGCCGTCTCCTCGCGCTCGAAATCGAACAGGTTATGGAGCAGAGTGCGGATCATGGCGGGTCAGTCGGTCGGGTAGGAGAGGTGCGGGTTGAAGTAGGTCGAGTCGGGGGCCAGCAGCAGGAACGGCGTGAAAGAGACGTTCACGGTGTCGTCCCCGATTTTGCCTTCGGCGCGGAAGATGAGCAGGTTTTTGAGCGCCAGTTCGTCCCCGAAGACCTTGCGGATAGCGGCGATGCGCCGGGCGTTCCAGGTGCGGGATTTAGAGATGAAGTTGGCGATGTCGTTTTGCAGGACGCCTACGTCGTCGAGGGCGTAGGGCTGGCCGGGCAGGTCGTCGAAAGAACGCGTGCGCCAGAGCGCCGGGTCGTCCGCAGCGGGCACGTCGCGCACGAGCGAGCGCACCCACGGCTTGCCGCCCTGCGAGAACATCGGATAGATGCTGAAGGGCCAGAACTCGCCCAGTTCGTGCGTGCGTTCGGCGGGCCAGAAATCGCCGAGGTGGGTCGTTACCAGCAGGCCTTGCAGCAGGACCAGCCCTGCCAGCAGCCGCCCGGCCTTTTTGTAGGCGTCCATGAGGTCGTAGCGTGCGAATTTCGGGTGGAGGAATCGGGAATTTGAGGGGAGGATGCGGCCGTGCGCGACGCGACGGCCCCGGAATAAACATCTTCGGCGTATCTTTGTTTATGAAAAAGGCGCCCAACTAACTTGCGCAAGCATTGATGCGCTTAATGAAAATATGGCATTATTTCTTTATCTACTAGCCTACACCCGCTGCGAAACCAGGAGGGCACGGAAGAGGGGGAGCACGAAGCCCCGCCTACCGCAGCATACCTCGTTCACCAACCTACCCCAGAGGTATTCCATCATGGCACACATCACCCGACCCCTCACAAAACCCTGCCGACTGCCGGCGCTGGCGCTGATTCTCTTGCTCTTTGCCGGCTTGGCTCCACTCGAGCTGCACGCGCAGAAGATCACGCTCGATGAGAAGGCGGCCCACGGCACCTCGATGACCTATCACAAGGGCCGCTACTACCTGGCCTGGACCGGCCTGAGCAACAAGCTCTACGTGATGCAATCGAAAGACGGCGTCGATTGGGGCACCAAGATCGCCCTCGACGAGAGCAGCGGCCACGCCCCCGACCTCGGCTCCGACGGCGAGTACCTCTACCTGGTCTGGACCGGGGAAGAATCGCACAACCTCTACGTCATGCGCTCGGACAACGGCATCGACTGGGGCACCAAGATCCGCATCGACGAAAAAACCGACGCCCGGCCCGCCATCACCGGCTCGGCGGAGGGCTTGCTGCTCATCGCCTGGAAAGGCGAGACGAGCAACAAGCTCTACGTGATGCAGTCGCGCAACGGCGTCGATTGGGGCGCCAAGGTGGCCCTCGACGAAAAGTCCAACAACGGCCCGACGCTGACCGACTTCGACGGCCGCTTCATGATGGCCTGGACGGGCATCAGCGAGAACCACGTCTACATCATGCGCTCGACCGACGGGGTGGATTGGAAGACCAAGATTCGCCTCGACGAGAGAAGCCGCAAAGAGCCTTCGCTGGGCGTCTTCAAGGACCGCGTCTACCTCGGCTGGATCGGCGAGGACGTCGGCTCCATCTACGTCGTCTCCTCGGACAACGGCGTAGACTGGGAGAGCAAAGTGCGCCTGGACGAGCAGACCTTGAAGAGCATCAAGGTGGTCGGCGGCGAACGCCTGGCCGTCACCTTCCAGGGCAAGGACAGCGACAAAGTCTACTGCGTGATGTCCCGCGACGGCGTCAGTTTCTAGCAGGGCGCCGTGGCGCAACGCCTGAGGCGAACAAAACGACTGACGACGTAATCGTAAGGGTGCCGCCGGCGTCGAACCGGCAGGGCACCCTTACGTTTTCGTCGGGCCACGGGCCGCCGGATCTCGGCCCGGCCCGCTGAGAACACCGGGTCGAGTTGTGGGTTCATGGCACCCACGCCGGCAAATCGACCTGCGCCGCCGCCTCGGCTCCACCCGTGCACCCCGTATGACCGCAGCCACCCTCAAGGCTCGATGGACCGCCTTCGCCACGTCGGCGCGCGGGCGGCGTGTGCTGCGCCTGGCGCGCTGGCTCTTCGCGGCGGGCATCCTGGCCTATCTGGCCTACGACCTGACGCGCATCGGCTGGCACGAGATCGGGGCGGGGCTGCCTACCAACCCGCTTTTCTACCTGCTCTTCCTGCTGCTCTACTTCTCGATCCCCATCGCCGAAGTCTTTCTCTACCGGATCACCTGGCACTTCGACGGCTGGCGCAGCTTCCCGGCCTTCGTCAAAAAGCGCATCTACAACAAAGACGTGCTCGGCTATTCGGGCGAGGTCTATTTCTACACCTGGGCGCGCAAAAACATCGACCTCTCCGACCTCGACGTCCTCAAGACCATCCGCGACCAGAACATCATCTCGTCGGTAGCCTCGACGGTGATCGCCGTGTTGATGGTGGTGTTCTTTCTCTACTCGGGGAAGATCAGCGTGGGGGAGTTGATGGGGCAGCACTACGTCTCCTATCTCATCGGCGGCACGGTCGTGCTGCTGGTGCTGACGGCGCTGGGCATCCGGTGGCGCAAGTATCTCTTCTCGATGACGCTCAAGACGACGCTGCTGGTGCTGGGCGTGCAGTGCCTGCGGCTCATCGTCGGGCAGGGCGTGCAGATCGCGCAGTGGGCCGTGGCGATGCCCGAGGTGCCGCTACGCGTCTGGTTCACCTACGCGGCGGTTTCCATCATCGTCAGCCGCATCCCCATCATCCCCAACCGCGACCTGATCTTTCTGGGCGCGGGCGTCAGCCTGGCCGGCCTGGTGCAGATCTCGTCCGCCGGGGTGGCCGGCATGCTGGTGATGATCACGGTGCTGGGCAAGGTGCTCAACGTGGTCTTCTTCGCCGGGCTGTCGCTGCTGGGCCGCTCGTCCGGGCCGGCGGCACCGCCCGTCGAGAAGCCGCTGCCCGTCGCGGAGCCGGAGGAGGTCGTGTAGCCCGCCGCCTGCGGGCACGGAGTTTGTTAACATCGAGGCAGGCGTTTTCCGCGCGCCGTGCTTTGCCGACAACGAAGAGGACCCGAACGATGAAGAACGTGCTGGCGCTGGTCGTCCTGGCCGGATGGTGGGCGGGCTGTGTCGCCGCCGGCGCAGCCCACGCGCAGGCGCCCGGCAAGCCCGTCGTCGTCGAAGACTTTCAGCACTACCGGGGGGGCGACTCGCCCTACACCTGGAAGCGCGCACACCGCAAAAGTCGCTCGCTGGTGCCCATTCCGCGCGAACTCGTGCGCGACACCGATTATTTTGAGATCGTGGACGAGGGCGGCAACCGCGTCGCCCGCGCCTACACCAGCAACGAAAGCACGCAGATGG
>JBFGTT010000027.1:0-14036 GCA_041565995.1 Rhodothermales bacterium | reverse complement strand
CCCGATAAGCCCGGCGAGTTGAGAGGGATGGCCGTCTCGCCCGGCGTGGTGCGAGGCCAGGTCTAGGTGTTGCGCGATCCCCACGAGAAGCCCGTCGAAAAGGGGGACGTGCTGGTGGCCTACACGACGGATCCGGGCTGGACGCCGTTGTTCGTGAACGCCGGCGCGGTGGTGCTCGAGGTCGGCGGGGTGCTGCAGCACGGGGCGGTGGTCGCGCGCGAGTACGGAAAGCCGTGCGTGGCGGGCATCGACCGGGTGATGACGAAGCTGCACGACGGCCAGCGGGTCGAAGTCGACGGGACGGCGGGGGTGGTCCGCTTGCTGTCCTAGCCGGGGGAGGCTTCGTGGCCGCCGTTCTCACCCCTGCGGCGAGCACCGCTACCGCTCTACATCCCGATGGCGCCGAGTTCCTGGCGGAGCTGGCTGTCGGAGAGCCAGCGGGCGCCGGGCTGTTTGCCGGGCAGCGTGCAATGCACCGTCGTGCCGCGGTCCGGCGCGCTGTCGATCTGCAGGGCGCCGCCGAGGCGGCGGATGGAATGCCGCGCCAGGATCAGTTCGAGGCCGGTGTTTTGCGAGGAGAAGGCGCGTTCGTCGGAGAGGGCAAAGGGATCGTCGAGCGAGGCGATGGCCTGTTCTTCGAGGAAGCTGGCCGGGTCGTGGATGGACATGATGACCGAGCCGTTTTCGCGGTAGCCGCGCAGCGTGATGAGGGCGTCCGAGGGCGTGAGCATTTCGGCGCGGCGCATCAGCGCCAGCAGCGCGCCGCCGAGCAGGCGCGGGTCGGTACAGACGACGAGGTCCTCGAAGCGGCCCAGCAGGCGGGGCGTCTTGGCGGTCTGCTCCTGAAGCAGCGCGATCATGTCCGTCAGGCGCACGTTCCAGCGCAGCAGGCTTTCGTCGTCGAGCGTGATGAGTTCGGCCAGCTTCGTGTAATCGGTGATGATGCGCTGGATGCGCCCGGCGGATTCGCGCGCGATGCCGAGCAGTTCGTGCGCTTCGCCTGCCTGGCCGAGTTCGGCCTTGAGGATGTCGAGCGAGGAGAGCAGCGGCGTGATGGGGTTGCGCAGCTCGTGCGAGATGACGGTGATGAAGTTGTGTTTGAGCTGGTTGAGTTCTTCGAGGCGCTCGCGGCGGGAGCGTTCGACCGCCGAGACGACGGCGGCCTTCGTGCGCATGTGTTCTTCGAGGCTGAAGCGCATCAACTGGGCATAGAGCCGGTGCACCAGGCGGTGCGTGATCACCGAGACCGATCCGAGGTAGCTCAGCAGCAGCAGCGCCGGGATCGGGTGGGCGTAGTAGGACGCCACGCTCGACATCAACGGCGACTCCTGCGGGATCAGAAAGAGCACGTTGACCCACAGCGTGAGCACCGTCACGACGAGCACCACCACCACCATCACGCTCGTCAGGCGGATGTCGCTGTAATGCACGTAGGCCACCAGCAGCAGCGAGAACAGCCCGATCATCGTGGCGTTGGGATCGAGCAGGGCGTCGAGCTGGAAGTGATGGCGCAGCAGCATGATGTAGAAGAAATCCAGCCCGGCGTAGCCCCAGCGGGCGTACTGGAAGCCGGCATTGCTCACCAGGTGCACCACGATGTTGAAGACGACGTAGCCGCTGACCCAGAAGACGCCGATCAGGTACCCTTCGCCCCGGAGCAAGGCCGAGACGGCCATAAAGGCGATGACGCCCAGCGCGAAAACCACGCGCATGAGGAAGAACCAGGAGTCCGTATAGGCGCGGCGCTGGACGAGGAACTTGCCCAGGTCGGCCGTCACCTCCGGCGGGATTTCCTCGATAGGATGCTGGAGCACCAGCCTCAGGCCGAAATGCCGGAAGATTTCTCTGAAACGTGTCATTTCTTCTTAAAACGTTTCGAAAAGTGATCCGGCATGGGTAATAATTACCGCATGCAGATCCCTGGCGCACTCGCCGGCGAGAACACGCGAACGCCCGCCGTGCTGCACCCGGCTCGGCGCGTCGGCTTTTCCGCCTGCTCAAAGCCGGCGCGGTGGTAGCGCCTCACACCGCAGATCACTACCTTATGGCCTGCTGCGCTACGACGCTGTATACGTTCGACGACCTCACGCAAAAGGCATACCATGACACGTTCCGCACACGGCCTGCTGGCCGGCAAGACGGGCGTCATCTTCGGCGCCCTCAACGAAAGCAGCATCGCCTGGGCCATCGCCGAGGCGGCCCACCGCGAAGGCGCTCGCTTCGTGCTCTCGAACGCCCCGGTGGCCCGCCGCCTCGGCAGCCTCGACACCCTGGCCCAACAGACGGGCAGCCCCCTCGTCTGGGCCGACGCCACCAGCGACGACGACCTCCGCCAGCTCTTCGAAACGACTCGGACCCACTTCGAGCAGATCGACTTCATCGTGCACGCCATCGGCATGGGTGTCAACGTGCGCAAGGATGTGCCCTACGAAAACCTCAACTACGAGTGGTACAAAAAGACGCTCGACATCTCGGCGTTGAGCCTGCACCGCATCGTTCATCAGGCCCTCGAAACGGGCGTGCTGGCCGACGGCGGCTCCATCGTGGCGCTCTCCTACATCGGCGCGCAGCGTACCTTCTCCAAATACTCGGAGATGGGCGACGCCAAGGCGCTCCTCGAGAGCATCGTCCGCTCCTGGGGCTACCGCCTGGGCCGGCGCGGCATCCGCATCAACAGCATCTCGCAAAGCCCTACGCGCACCACCGCCGGCAGCGGCATCACGGGCTTCGACGCCATGTTCGAGTACGCCGAGCGCCTCTCGCCGCTGGGCAACGCCGACGCCGCCAGCTGTGCCGACTACACCGTCACGCTCTTGAGCGACCTGACGCGCATGGTGACCATGCAGACGCTCTACCACGACGGCGGCTTCAGCAGCATGGGCATCACGGACGAGTTCGTCGCCGAACTGGCCTCGGTGCTCGCCCCCCCCGGCGACGAGGGCTGAGGCGTGCGCCCGCCCGACAGGCCGGCGCAGGCGCCGCCGAGAAACCCCTGCCGCGCGAAGCCTTTTAACCGATAAGCGCCCCGGTCGATATCCTCGCGTGTGCCGTGATCAAGCTCTTCGTTTCGGACATAGACGGCTGCCTCTCCGAGCCGTTTCGCCCGTTCAACCGCCTGCGTTTTCAGGAGTTGGCGGCGTACATCGGGGCGGCGGACGCGTTCGAAGGCGAGGGGGCCTTGCCCGCCTTCTCGTTGTGCTCCGGGCGGTCGCTCTCCTACGTCGAGGCGATGACGCAGGCGCTGGGCGTGCGCGTGCCCGTGTTGTGTGAGGCCGGCGGCGGCCTCTTCGACCCGGTCACCGCCCGCGTGGCCTGGCACCCCGACTTCACCGGGGAGGTCGAGGCGCAGATCGAGCAGGTGCGGCGCTGGATGCTCGGTGCGTGCGTGCCCGGCACGCGGCTTGCTTTCGACTACGGCAAGCGCACGCAGGCCGGCCTCATGGGCGCCGACGCCGCCGAGATCGCCGCGCACGTGCCCGTCGTCGAGCGGTACGTCGCCGGGCGTTTTCCGGACCTGTGCGTCTTCCACACGCCCGTCTCCATCGACGTGCTGCCGGTGGCCGTCACCAAGCGGCAGGGGCTGCGATGGCTGGGCGAGCGCCTGGGCTGCCCGCTGGATCAAATGGCCTTCATCGGCGATACGAACGGAGACCTGGGCGCGCTCGAAGCCGTGGGCTACTCGTTCGCGCCGGCCAACGCCACCGAGGCCGTCCGCCGCACCGCGCAGGTCGTCACCGGCGGCCAGTTGATCGAGGGGGTGCTCGAGGCCTATCGCTGGTGCGTGGCGCGCAACGAAGCGCACCTCAAAAAGGCCTCCTGAGGGCCCGGCCCCTTGACTCTTTGCCTTAACCTGCTGTTTCTTCAGGCGACTCGTTCTTCTTCAGAAACCTCACCTGCCCGACCGCCTCCATGCGACGACTTGCCGTCTGCTTTCTGCTGATCCTCTTTGCCGCTGTAGACGCAGCGACGGCGCAGCCCGCCCCGATGGCCCTGTCCTCCTACGACCGGCCCGGCCCCGAGGCGCAGATCTACTACGTGGTGACGCCCAACGCCACCGTCTACACCCTGCCCGATTCGGGGCGTGCCTACCTGAGCCTGGGCCTGCGCGAGCCGGTCTACGTCCAGGAGACGAGCAACGGCTGGAGCCACGTACGCACGCAGGACGGCGCGCTGGGCTACGTCAAGGCGGCCTCGCTCTCGAACGTCTGGCTCCGCGTCTCGAAGCGCAAAAAGGCGCTCTACCTCTACCAGGGCACCGACCTGATCATGAAGGTGCCCGCCGACTTCGGCTACAACGCCTTCGCCGACAAGGAACGCCAGGGCAGCCTGGCCAACCCCGATCACTGGCGCACGCCCGAGGGCACCTTCTTCGTGGCCCGGAAAAATCCCTACAGCAAGTTTTACAAGGCCTTCGTGCTCAACTATCCCAACGCCGAAGACGCCGAGCGGGGCCTGCGCCAGGGCCTCATCTCGCCGGAGCAGCACCGGGCCATCGTCGAGGCCGAGACCAGCTTTTCGATGCCGCCCATGGGCACCGCCCTCGGCGGCATGATCGAGATCCACGGCGACGGCACCGGCTCGGGCACCAACTGGACGCAGGGCTGCGTGGCCGTACACAACGACCACATGGACGACCTCTGGCAATGGGTGCAGGTGGGCACCCCCGTCCTGGTCGAACGCTGAACCGTGAAACGCCGCTCAGGTAAACCGCAGGGGGCTGCGCCCGGCGTGTCTTATTCTTCTGCCAATCATCAAAAGTACACCTACGACAACCGCCTCTACCAGTGGCACCTGCGGGCCTTCCTGAGGCTGCTCTACCGGATGCTGGCCGAGACCGGGGCGCGCTCGGTGCTCGACGCCGGCTGCGGCGAGGGCTTCGTGGCCGATTTCCTGGCGCGGCAGGACCCCGACCTGCACATCACCGGCGTCGATCTTAGCCCGGCGGCCGTCGCCTACGCCGAGGAACACTTCGGCCAACGCGTCCGCTTCCGCACGGGTAGCCTCTACAAGCTCCCTTTCTCCGACCAGGCGTTCGACGCGGTCGTCTGCAGCGAGGTGCTCGAACACCTCGAGGCGCCCGAGCGCGCCGTGCGCGAACTCCGCCGGGTAGCCCGCCGCTACGTGCTCATTACCGTCCCGCGCGAGCCGTACTTCGGGTGGCTCAACGCGCTCGGCAGGCGCCTGGGCATCAGCCCCGACCCCGGCCACGTCAACTTCTGGACGAGGCAGGGCTTTCGGGCGTTCGTCGAGGCGCACTTCGACGCCGCGCGCTTCGCCCGCCGGCACGGCATCTACCAGCTGGCCCTGGCGGAGGTGCGTCGCTGAATCTTCCCTCCGGCTTCGCGCGTATCTTGATTTGTCCTTTTCACTTGCAGGGCAAGGGTTATGAGACCTGACCGCTTTTCCCGGCTCTGGATCTGCGGCGGCCTGTGCCTGCTGCTGCTGGCGGCGCTGCCGGCGCAGGCGCAGGAGCGCGCGCCCAAGCCGCTGGCCTTCGCCGCGCCCTTTCAGGCAGGCCCCGTCTACGTCGTCCCCGTCGAAGGGATGATCGACAACGGCCTGGCAACCTACGTCGACCGCGCCCTGGCCGACGCCACCAGCGACGACGCGGCGATGGTGATCTTTCACGTCGATACCTTCGGCGGCCTCGTCGACGCCGCCGACCAGATCCGCAAGGCCCTCCTGAACGCGCCCATGCCCACGGTGGCTTTCATCGACAAGAACGCCGCCTCGGCGGGCGCGCTCATCTCGTACGCCGCCGACCGCATCGTGATGGTGCCGGGCGCCTCGATGGGGGCGGCCACGGTGGTCGAAGGCGGCAGCGGCGAGGCGGCGCCGGACAAGTATCAGAGCTACATGCGCGGCCTGATGCGCGCCACGGCGGAAGCCAACGGACGCGACCCACGCATCGCCGAGGCCATGGTGGATCAGACGCTCGTCGTCGAAGGCGTCTCGGAGGAGGGCAAGGTGCTCACGCTCTCGGCACAGGAAGCCCTGCGCCTGGGCGTGGCCGATGCCATCCTCGCCAACGTGGACGAGGTGGTGGACGCCTTCGGGCTGGGCGGCACGGCCCTCGTGCAGCACCGGGCCACCGGGGCCGAAAAGCTGCTGCGTTTCTTCGGCTCGCCCGTGGTGCAGTCGATCCTGATGCTGATGATGCTCGGCGGGCTCTACTTCGAGTTGCAGACGCCCGGCGTCGGGTTTGCCGGCGCGGTGGCGCTCGTGGGCGCGGCCCTGTTCTTCGCGCCGCACTACCTGCTGGGCCTGGTCGAGAGCTGGGAGATCGTGCTCTTCGTGCTAGGCATGGCGCTAATCCTGGCCGAGATCTTCGTCATTCCGGGTTTCGGTGTGGCGGGGATTTCGGGGATCGTGCTGGTGCTGGCGGCGCTGGTGGCCTCGCTGGTGGGCAACGTAGGCTTCGATTTCCCGCCGCTGACCGAGTTTTCGCCCGCCTTCGGCACGCTGGCCGTGACGCTGGTGCTGCTGGTGCTGCTGGTGTTTTCGCTGGGGCGGTACCTGCCGCGTTCGGAGCGGTTCAGCCAGCTGGTGCTGCGGCCCGAACTGTCGAGCGCCAGCGGCTACACCGCCGCCGAGACGCACGACGAACTGCTGGGCCAGGTAGGCCGGACGCTGACGCCGCTACGCCCGGCGGGCACCGTCGAGATCGGGCGGGCCCGCGTGGACGTGATCACGGCGGGCGAGTTCATCGAGCGGGGCGTGCCCGTCGAGGTCGTGCAGGTGCGCGGCAGCCGCGTCGAAGTACGCCAGGTGCAGGCTTTGCCCGAAGGCGCAACATCTGAGACCTGACCCGTACACAGCAGGCACGCCGCCGCGCCTCCCCACCCTCACCGCCCTCTGCTCTTGGAAGTGCTCGTCCCCATACTGCTCATCCTGCTCGGCTTCGGCCTGATCGTGGCCGAGGTGTACCTGGTGCCGGGTTTCAACATCGTCGGCATCATCGGTTTTTTGTTGATCGTCTTTGCCGTCGGCTACGTCTTCACCGCGGCGGGCTTCTCGGGCGGCTTCCTGGCGCTGGCGGGGTCGGCGGCCTTCGGCGGCGGCCTCTTCTACCTGCTCTGGAAGTCGGGCGCCTGGAACCGCTTCATCCTGGCCACCAGCCTTCGCCACGACGAAGAGGACGTGGCGCGCGAGCACGAGCACCGGGCGCGCTACCTGGGCAAGACCGGCGTGGCCGTCACGCCGCTGCGGCCCACCGGCGTCGTCGAGATCGAAGGCGAGCGCATCGAAGTAGTCACCGAGGGCGAGTTCATCGCCGCCGGCAGCAAGGTGCGCGTGGTGGCTATGGACCGCCGGCGCTACTTCGCCCGCCTGGCCGACGCCCTGCCGCAAGCCCAGGCCGACTGACGCCGCCTGCGGACGAAACGACGAGCCGACGAAACGACGAGCGGACGAGGATCCTATTTTCACCCTTCCTTTTGATCTTATGTTTTTTCGTCCTTTCGTCCACACGTCCATACGTCCATACGTCCCGATGTCGAAGCTCCCTCGATACCTGCTCCTGCTGCTGCTGCTGGCTGCGCTGCCGGCGGGGTGCGCGCCGGACGCCACCGTGGAAACAGGGCCGCCGGAGGGCTGGCAGGGCGAGGGCACACGCTGGTGGCGCCAGGGCCTCGACACCACCGGCGTCTTTCGCAACCTCGAAACGCTGGCGGGCATGGGCGTCACCAACACGCAAACGACGTACCTGGCCAGCCCTCAACAGGCCCGGCAACTCGCCGGCGTGCGGCAACAGTTCGAGCGGGCCGTCAAGCAGCGGCTGCTGCCGCTCTACCGCAACCGGCCCGAACTGGTGGACTCGCTCTTCGAGCGCTACCTGACGCCCACGCTCGACGACGCCCTCACCACAGGCGCGCTGGGGCCGCAGGTGGATCGCTTCCAGCGCAAAGCCTACACGTTGCTCCGCAAACACTTCCAGGAACCGCAAACGCTGCCGCTGCAACTCGGCAAAGACATCCCCGTGCCGTATCCCGACAGCCTCCGCCGCTACGACGGCCCGGTGCGCACGCAGGTCTACCTCGACGAAGCAGGCGAGCCGCTGGCCCTCGAACTGCTCGAAGGCATCCACCCGATGCTCGACGACGTCGCCCTGCGGGCCACCACGCAGATGCGCTGGCGCCCGGCCTACCGGATGCGCAACGGGCGCTGGGTCGCCATTCCGGCCTGGACCCGCTTCACCGTCCGGTTCAAGGCCGAAGGGTAGGGCGCGGGCCTACCACTGAAGCCGCAGCGCCATCGAGAAGGTGCGCGGCATCAGCCGCCGGGCCGCCGGCTCGAAGGCCACCTCCGGCCCCTGTAGCACCTGCAGCAGGCTGCGGTCGGCCACGTTGCGGCGGCCGGTGGCGTTGAGCAGATCCAGGCGCAGTTGCACCGCCGCCGGGCCGAAGCGCTGCGTGTAGGCGGCGCCGAGGTCGAGTTGCGAGAAGACGGGCAGGCGGTGGCGGTCCGGGTCGCGGAAGTCGAAGGCGCCGTAGACGGCGCTTTGCGTGGGGTCGGAGCCGAGGAAGTCGTAGTAGGCGCGGCGGAAGCCCCAGCTGCGGCCCCAGATGCTGCGCCAGCGGACGGTGGCGATGAAGCGGCGCGCGGGCGTCCAGTCGAGGGCCAGGTCGAGGCGGTGGGGTTCGCTCCAGGGGACGTTTTCGAAGCGGACGCTGTCCTCGAAGGCGTATTCGCGGCGGGCCAGGTTGTATTCGTAGCGGGCCGAGGCGCGCGTTTTTTCGCCCACGCGCTCGATCACGAAGGCCGCGCCGTAGGCGTAGCCCTCGCCCGATTGCAAAAACTCGGCCTGCGAGGTGATGGTCGGCACGGGCTGGTCTTCCACGTCGAAGTCGCGTTCCCAGAGCACCGGATAGTCGACCCGAAGCAGGTGCGGCTGCCGTTTGTAGTAGCTTTCGAGGCGGAGGCTCCAGGCGTCGGAGGGCTGCAGCAACAGGTCGAGGGCGGCGTGGTAGGCCTTGGGCGGGGCGATGCTCGAATCGACGGGCATCCAGAAGCGGATGGCCGGGAAGAGGGCGCTGGGGCTGATGCTGCTGATGTCGAACTGGTTGACGAACTGCCGGTAGAGGCCCGTCGCGCCGCGCACGGCCAGCAGGCCGAGCGGTGTGGTGAACTGGTAGCGCACGTCCAGGCGCGGCTCGGCATAGACCGCCTGGCGCTGGTCGAGGTAGGTCAGCCGCGCCCCGGCGGTGAGGGTGAGCCGGGGGCCGAGGCGGAGTTTTTCTTCGGCGAAGACCGCCGCGCGCCAGGCCGTCGCGTCGTGGATGATGCTGCGGGTAAAGGCATCGTTCATGGTGAAGCGATGCGTGGTGCGGGCCGCCTCGAAGCCCACCGAGGCGCCGCCGCCGCCGTGGTCGAGGTCCAGTGTCGCGTCGAGGGCCGTCTCGCGCATCCGGTTGCCGTCGTCGGCGGGGGTCAGGTCGAAGACCACCTGCACGCGCTCTCGGGGGAAGAAGTAGACGAAGGTGTTCTGGTTGTCGAGGGCGTTGTAGTCGTGCGCGAGGTCGTAGAGGCTGCTGCGCAGGCGCGTCGAGAGCAACAGGCGCGGCGCTAGCAGCAACGACCAGCGAGCCTGCGCGTTTTCGTTGAACCAGGTGTAGCGATCCGGGTTGGGCAGGGCCTGATTAGTGGTGTCGAAGGCAGCGGCCAGGCGGCGGCTGTCGAGGCGGTTGTCGCCCCGGTAGTAGGAGGCGTAGAGCGAGTTGCCCGGACGCAGTTGCAGGCGCGCGGCGGCGTGCACGTCGGTGAAGCCGAGGTCGGGGACGGCCGGCGGCGGCAGCGAGTCGAAGCGCTGGACGAGTTCCTGGTAGCGCAGCGGCGCGCGGTCGCGCAGCGGCAGCAGCGAGGCGCGCATGAGGAACTGGTCGGGGGTGTTCCAGTCGAGCAGGAGGCTGTCGAGGCGGGCGGGCGAGTAGACGTTCCAGAGGCTGGTGCGGTAGGCCGCCATGAACTGCGCGCGCAGGCCGTCGGAGGAGCCGGCGTGCAGGTTCATCCGCGCGTTGAGGCTCAGCGGGTCGGCCTGCACGTCGAGGGGATGGCCGTCGGGGCTGGAGAGGGCGTGCTCGGCGTCGATGACGCCCGAGAGCTGGCTGCCTTCGAGGACGGAGAAGCCGGCCTTGTGCACGACGATGCGTTGCAGGGCGAAGGGGTTGAAGGCGCCCAGCAGGCCGCGCAGGTGCACCGGCTCGAAGATGGGCACCCCGTCGAGCCGGAACTGGTGCTCGCCGGCCTCGCTGCCCTGGATGTGCACGTCGGCCATCGCGTCGCCCACGCGTACGCCGGGCAGGACGTCGATGCTGCGCACGGCGTCGGGGGTGCCCAGGGCGTTGGGCTGCGTCAGTTCCTCCCGCGTGGCCGTGTTGGCCAGCACGCGCAGGTTGTCGAAGACGAGCGCGTTTTCGACGATGATGGGGGTGATGGTCACCGGCAGGAGGCGGGCCTGCAAGCCTACGCGCACTTCGGTGGGGGCGTCGGGCGTCACCTGCACCGTATCGACCGCCGTCTCGTAGCCCACGTGGGAGACTTTGACCACGTAGCGGCCCGGCGGCAGCGTCGAGATGTGGAAGGCGCCGCGCCCGTCGGTGGCGGCACCCCGTCCGGAGGCGTCGGCCAGCTGGACGTTGGCACGGGGCAGGGGCGAGCCGGTGGCGTCGTCGAGCACGTAGCCCTGGAGGCTGCCGCGCCGCAGGGTGTGTTCCTCCTGGATGGCGTAGGTCCCCGTCGAGAGCTGGTAGTAGGCCAGGCCCGTACCCTGGAGCATCGCCCGAAGGATGTTTTCGGGCGCGTCGTCGGCGGGCCGCACCGACCGCGTCCACTTGCGGGCCACCACCTGGGGATCGTAGGAGAGGTCGATGCCGGTGGCGGTCTGCAGAGCCAGCAGGGCTTCACTGAGCGGACGGTAGCTCAGCGCCTCGGCGACGGGCGGGGGATGGGTCTGCGCCGCCGCCGGGCCGGGAAGCAGCAACGCCGCCCCCAGCATGCAGCAACACACCCATGCCCATGCCTGCAAGCCCCGGAAGCGAAACGTCATACGGAGGTGAGAGCCTGTTGCAGAGGAACACGGCGTCGCCCGGGCAAGGCTCAGGTGACGCGGCGCAGCTTCTTACTCCGCATCAGGCTGGTAGATCTCGTAGCCCCCCGGGATCGCGCGGTATGCGTAGCCGTTGTACTCGCAAATATCGCGAAGGATCTCTTCGGCGCCAAGGGGATTTTCTTTCAATATAGCGACGGGCTTGTCGAGCAGGCTCTTCGGGGTCACCTCGACGCGCACGGCGTAGCGGCGCGCCAGTTCGCGCGTGACGGTGCCGAGCGCGTGGTTGGAGAACTTGAAGCCGCCGTTGCGCCAGGCCAGCGCGTTCTCGAGGCCGACTTCGTCGAGGGCCACGGGCGCGTCGCTGCGGGCGGCCAGCCGCGCCGACTCGCCGGCGCCGAGCGTGAGGGCCTGCGTAGCGGCGTGGCGGGCGGCCAGGCGTACCCGCCCCGAGAGCACCGCCACGTCGGTGGCCGGGTCGAGGTCGTCGGGCCAGGCGCGCACGTTGAATTGCGTGCCGAGCACCGTGACGGCGCCGTTGAAGGTCTGCACGACGAACGGCGCCTCGTCTTTCGTCACGGCGAAGAACGCTTCGCCGTCGAGGGTGACGGTGCGCGCGGCCTCGCCGAAGCTGCGGCGGTAACGGAGCGTGGCGCCACTGTTGAGCACCACGTCCGAGCCGTCGGGCAGTTCGAGGCCGGCGGTTTGCCCGTAGGGCGCGGTGACGGTGACGGGCTGCTGCCAGAGGAACAGGCCCACGCCTACGAGCAGCGCGACGCAGGCGGCCAGGGCCAGCCGGCGCACGGTCTGCAAGCGGACCAGGCGCAGCGGCGCGTGCGCGGGGCGAGCCGGCGGCGGCGCCGGGGCCTCGGCCTGCAATGCGGCTTCCAGGTGGTCCCAGATCTCGACGCCCAGGCGCCGGAAGGCGGCCTCGTCGGGTTCGGGGCGGAGGTAGTGCCCGGCCAGGTGCCACGTCTCCACCAACGCGGCGCGGTCGGCTGCGCGCTCGTGCGCCAGCGCTTCGAGCACCTCGGGCGGCGGGCCGGCGGGCCGGCGGCTATGGGGGTGCAGCTCGTTCATGTCGTGCGATCCGGTTCGAGCGCGCCCAGGCGCTTTCGCAAGTCCTTGAGCGCCAGCACGATGTGGGTGTTCACCGTGCGGGGCGTCAGGTTCATCACCTGCGCGATTTCTTCGTGGCTCAGGCCTTCGAAGCGGCTGAGCATAAACGCCTCGCGGCGTCGTTCCGGCATCTCCTGGATGAACCGGCGCAGCCGCTGTTGCAGCAGCACCGCCTCGACCGTCTGATCGGCGGGGGGAGCCAGATCGTGCAGGTCGTCCTCCGGGAAGAGGCCGTTGGTATGTTGCGCCGCGCGCCGGTGGTTGAGCGCCAGGTTGCGGACCATCGTGTAGAGCAACGCCTTGAGCGACCGCTTCGGATCGATCTCCTGGCGGATCTGCCACAATTTCAAGAACGCGTCTTGCACGATGTCGCGGGCCCCTTCCTGCTCGCCCGTAAAGCGCCAGGCGTACCGCAGCAGCACCGTGTGCATGGCTTCGAACAACTCCGAGAAGGCGCGCTGGTCCGACGACTGAAGCCGCCGGCTCCATTGCGCGAAGGAGTCGTCCGAGGGCAAAGGGGCTGCCTGGTTTGCCGGTGGGTTCAACATCCCAACTTCTCTGTAAATACACGCCAGCCGAACGCAATGATGAACGGCCCCTTGAAAAAGCCGGGGCCGCCTGCCGCCCGCCTTCAACGCGGCGGCATCGAGTCGTGAAAGGGAATGCAGCGCAGGCGGAATTGTTCTGCCCGTGACAAGAAATAGACGTGCAGGCACTGCGTTCCGGTGCAGCAAAACGCCGGCTGCGCGGCGCGTTTTTCAGGGAGGATCGCCGGGCAGGCCGGGGTGCAATCTATCCTCGATCTCTCATCCTCCCAACCCTCCCACATCCACACCTTCGTTCGATCCCCCTTGCGCGCCTACCCCAGCGCCACGTCCAGCAGCATCATCACGGCGAAGCCGCCGAGGGCGCCCATCGTAGCCAGGTCGGTGTTGCCGTGCCGCTGCGATTCGGGGATGAGTTCTTCGACGACGACGAAGATCATCGCCCCGGCGGCGAAGGCCAGCGCGTAGGGTAGCAGCGGGCGCACCGCCAGCACCGCCGCCGCCCCGACCACCGCCGCCACCGGCTCCACCACGCCCGAAAGCTGCCCGTACCAGAAACTCTTGCCCCGCGAGAGGCCCTCGCCCCGCAGCGGCATCGACACCGACGTGCCTTCGGGGAAGTTTTGCAGCCCGATGCCCAGCGCCAGCGTCAGCGCGCCCGCCAGCGTGGCTCCTTCGCCGAAGCCCGCCGCCGCCGCGCCGAAGGCCACGCCCACGGCCAGCCCTTCCGGGATGTTGTGCAGCGTGATGGCCAGCACCAGCAGCGTCGCGCGCTCCCAGGAGGTCTTCAGACCCTCGGCCTCGGCCATCTTCGCGCCCACGTGCAGGTGGGGCAGGAAGCGGTCGGCCAGGCGCAGGAAGAGGCCGCCGAGCAGAAACCCGGTCGTCGCGGGTAGCCACGGCGGCACGCCCTGCGCCTCGGCCAGGGCGATCGAAGGCACCAGCAGCGACCAGAAGCTCGCGGCGATCATCACGCCGGCGGCAAAGCCCATCATGGCGTCGAGCAAGGCCCGCCGCACCGAGCGCGTGAAGAACACCAGCGCCGCCCCCAGCGCCGTCACCGACCACGTGAAGAAACCGGCCAGCAACGCCTGCACGAGCGGGTCGAGAGCTATGAACCAGGCAATCATGGCATCTCGGGTTGTCGATGGGAGAGGGTGGACAGGCTCCTACGTTCAGGGATCCGCAATCCCCAATCCGCCATCCGCAATCCGCAATCCGCCATCCATCCCTACCCCACCAGCACGCCGGCGATGGTGGCCGTCATCAGGTTGGCGAGGGTGGCGGCCAGCAGGGCGCGCAGGCCCAGTTGCGCCAGCTCCGACGTG